>JAHJFH010000059.1 GCA_018824925.1 Thermoplasmatota archaeon | reverse complement strand
TTATTGTGAGTCATGAAGACCGTGTCACAAAAAATTTGGTATAGTTTAATTATTTTTATACTTTTAAGCTGTACCGGATGCATAGAAACCGAACCAACACCATCACTTACTGACGTTGATAGTAGACTAACCGCATGGTATAATATACCAAGTATTCTTCCTCTTTGGACCGATGAAAACTATCATGATTACTATGCTACTATGAGTGCTCTTTATGATTATCAAACCCGTTATGATCATCTTATTGATCTTTTCAGTATCGGCACCAGTGTATCAGGAAAAACTATATGGTGCATCAAATTAACCAACGAAGCCTCAAGCCAAACAAAAACCTCCTGTTTAATTGATGGTTGCATCCATGGATCAGAATGGGAATCAGGAGAAGCCTGCCTCTATCTCGCAGAATATCTTCTCATCAATTTCGCTCAAAACACAACTATCTCAATGCTCCTAAACACCACAAATGTCTATATCCTCCCAATTGTCAATCCTGACGGTCGTCAAAAAGATTATAGATACAATGACAATGGTATTGATCTCAACCGCAATTTCAATGTCCATTTTGGTCGACTTCGCGGTCATAGCATTCCGCTAGGAAAACTCTTTGGGAGAATTCAAATTCCACGCATTGACATCCCAATATTTGGGTTTCTTACAAACTCCGGACGGCGACCATTTTCAGAACCAGAATCCCGAGCACTTCGAGATATTATGAAGGATCTTTCGTCTCAACGATTTTCTTTTTATATCAACTGCCATACCGCCACCCATCAAATCCTATATCCTTGGAGTACCTTTAAACCAATATTTACGATAAGTTCCCAACAAAATGCGGTATTTACCGCGGTTACCTCGTGGATTACAAAAAATTCTGAGTATGACTCAACAAAATTAGGATATAAGGCTAGTGGGACAGCTATGGATTGGTGTTTTATGAAGTATGAGGTTCCTTGTTTTACCTTTGAGATCCTTTCGGAGGAATATGAACCTCGTAGTGGCGGGGGACGTCATGATAATCTTGTGCATTGGATGAAAACAACGCTCCCTGTTTTCATGTTTTTACTTATGAACTCTGAGAGCCTTCATAAATGGGAGATTCCCCTAAATAAACCTCTAGTACCTAAAGGAGTTCCACCAGTACCTCTTTACTAGATTTGATTATCTGTGATTAGTAGTTTAAGATATACCTAAAAGGAAACATTTATTAACAATTGTTAACATTATATATGGTATGAATAAAAAACACCTCAAACTACCATTACTCATAATCCTCATCATATTAACCATATCACTCTTCTCCGGATGCACAAACCAAAAAATCGAACTCGATGGTGTCGAAATACGAGAATATCAAGGTGAAAGACTCAACTCCATCAACGACTTCCGCGAAAATTCTATCAAAGGACCTCAATATCTTGAAAAAGACAACTACACCCTCACCATCAGCGGTCTTGCTACCACACCGCAATACTACTCATACGATCAACTCCTCACCCTCTTTACAAGCTATACTAAGGTCGTTATCCTCGACTGTGTCGAAGGGTGGCGTGTCCGCATCCTCTGGGATGGCATTCTTGTTAAAGATATTGTCCAAACAGCACAACCAAACCAGACAGCCAACACCGTAATCTTCCGAGCCTATGATGGCTATTCCACATCTCTTCCTCTTGACTACATAACCGAAAATAATATCCTTCTCGCCTATAAAATGAATAATATCACCTTACCACCCGAACGAGGATTTCCATTCCAACTAGTCGCGGAAAGCAAATGGGGTTACAAATGGATTAAATGGGTAACCGAAATTGAACTGACTGATGACGAAAACTACCGTGGGTTCTGGGAACAACGAGGGTATTCCAACTCGGGTAATCTCAACGAAAGTTTTTTTGAACCTAAATAACATCATAAAACCGTCATCGACTCATACTAAAACACGATAAATTTTCCTCCTTATCCTTGATAAAACTTTAAATAATTCATCTGGTATCCCTGGGCGAGGTTACACTCATGCCAATATTAGATAAAAAAGCAGATCTCGCAGGTCCTGGTATCGGTAACTACGATCACCTACAAACGATACTCCCCAAGGACTATGAATCCATTCTCACCCGCAAGGACACACAAAAAGCCATATTTGCAGTAAAACACTATATCGAGGAAAACCTCGCAAAAGAACTCAACCTCATGATGGTAACATGCCCACTAATTGTTGATCGAGAAAGCGGAGTTAAT
>JAHJFH010000001.1 GCA_018824925.1 Thermoplasmatota archaeon | reverse complement strand
CTCTGCAACATACTCCAAAAACAACGCATTTTCATTACAAATTTGAACCAATGCTGAAACTCATGGTATATCAACGACTTGCACGAATACGCTATCATAGCATCTTGGAGGAACGGTTACAACACAATGTGGATAAATGTGCGATAAACCTTGGATTTGAAAAACGTGTTACACCAGACCGAAGAACCATAGGGATGTTCTATTTCCAGTATCTACAAAAAGAAGGGCATCAGAACTTCTTTGACTCACTGGTCATACGATGTAAAGAAACATGCGATAAACTTGGTATCCAGTTTGGTAAACGAATTGGTGTTGACAGCACACCACTTGAGACACTACCAAGTGATGCTGTCGGGGAATACAATGCTCATTATGTTCAGGCGAAGCATTTGGGTAAGATGGTTAAGGTACATGTCGCCAGTTGCCTCGATACAGGCATTCCTCTGGCTTATTTAGTGACTGGAGCAAATGAGTATGATGGCAACATATTGCTCCCTCTTCTTGAAAAAATCAGAAATCTTGGTATTGTATTCGATGAGGTCTATGGCGATGGTCATTATGACACTCAAGAGAACTGGGCGAAAATTAATCTTCTTTACCATGCATTATGTTATTTCAATCTGAGAGATGGTGCTATTTACAACCAAAACGGTAGTTATCAGGAAATCAAACGGCAGTATCAGAAATTCCATACCTGTGATGATTTCGTAGTATCAAGTGATTTAAGTATGGATTTTATGGACACTGTCAACTTAAGACACCTCATATGAGAAGATTATAGATACTTATCCAAACTGTACACCAACGTTTGATGCTGTGTAAACTGCTTCGATAAGGGAAACGCTTCCAGAAGCGTTTTACTCGAGCTTTAAACTGACTGTACCATTGTTCAATCGGTGATCGGTCGCCAAAGGTTTCATGACGAAATTCTAACCCAAGTCTCTGAAGCGCCCAGTTATACCATGGACCACGGTCAACAAGGATTAATGGTGGTTCTATACATCGATCTAACACCAGTCGTAGCATATACATGGCATCAAAAGATGTACGACTGGTGGAAAGATGCACCGCTACGATGGTTTTATCATCGATATCAATGGCGTTCCAGATGTAGATCTGCTGATGTTCCATCTTTATTTTGGTTTCATCCACGGCAACACATCGACGATGTTGCTTTTGTGGATGAAAGATATCTTCACATTTCCCATACCATTTCCGCAATGCCTCATATGAAAATGGTTCCATATCTGATATAATTGCGCTGGTTTTCCGGTAGGAAAGACCAGCGTGATACATTAAAAGCGCCAGTGCTTTTGTTCGAGTATTTTTTCTTGTTCTTACAAAGATTTTTCTATTCTCTAACACATCTACTATCTGATTGAGCATCCCATCCCTCTTATGTGCTTATAAAAGGTAGATGGGATTGCTCAATTAAAAATTATTTTCCTTAAGTTGACAGTGTCAACCCCAGGTTTAAAAATATTTATTTGAGGTCATATGATTCATGCTTGATATTATTAGGGGGCAAAGTCAATTAATTCTCACCGGTATCTTCATTTCTTTTCTATCGACTCTTATGTTTAGGATTACTCCAACAGGGTTTGTAAGTGGAGGAAAATATCGTACAAAGCAAGGAGCAATTTTTATCTATTTACTATCCATAGGGCTTTTAGGACTTTTAACACCATTGCTCTTCGCAATGTCTGGCATTATTATATCATATCTTTCATTCCTTTCCATAATTGGTATACTGATTTTCTGTACAAATTTTATCATAAATCAAAGCGTCCCATCATGGAAACATACGTCACCAAAAACACTACTGATTTATTCTTTCTCTCTCCTATTAATTTTTAGTGGATTTTATATCAGTTTACCAGAACTATAAACGATATATATAATGAGAAAACTTAATATTTTTTCAAAGGTAAAATATGTTTAGTGCTATAGATGTTTTAAGGTCTTCGCTTATTGATAAGAATTAACAATTGCTTTATCGTCATATTTTATTATTAGTTAGTTATGGCCTGGTTCATAATTCCAATGGGGGGGAAATACATTAAGAATAATTGAGTGCATCCGATTTTTTGGTGAAATGGGATGCACTCACAAGAGCAATTACAGCTCTTGCTACATAACCCTATT
>JAHJFH010000058.1 GCA_018824925.1 Thermoplasmatota archaeon | reverse complement strand
TTTGATGTTATTTGATTTAGAAAAAAAGAGGTACCTCATTATATTACCAATAAGAGATGGGATGCTCTGAGGAGGTTATGAGGTACCTCGTGCTTAAGGGAGGAAAGATAAAAAAATTGAGTGGAACGAATGAGATGGGATGCGTGGGAAAGGATAAGCGGCCATTTCGATACTCCCCCGCGGTGGATAATGATGGTTTGACGGGCAGTATGATGTTGAGAGGAAGGAGGTGTTGTATTAAGAGGCGTTTTCATATCGTTATCCCTTCACCACTGTGCCATGCACTTATGCCTGGCAATACCATAAATGAAATGCCATTATATAAAGGTTTCTCTCTTTGCATGGCATAACTGAAATGCAAAAACGAAATGCATTTATAGTATCCACATAATTTCCGCCCGTGGATTCTTATCAAAAAGAACTTGATTTTATAATACAAATTCTGAAAAAAAACACAAAAGGTATGACGGTAAGCGACATTGCTCATAAAATAAAAATCAATAGAAACTCCGTCGCAAAATATCTTGACATTCTCCTTATTCTCGGCCATGTACAACTGGTAACCTTCGGACCTGCAAAAGTCTATTTTCCATCCAAACGCATACCTACCCATACTCTCATGAATTTCTCCACCAACGGCATGATTCTCTTTGACTACCAACTAACCATAACCGAATTAAATGAAACCATCACAAAAATGCTCTCCCTCTCAAGAGAAGACGCTCTTGGAATATCAATAAAGAAACACAAAATACCACCATTTCATTCCGAAGCAATACAATCCAAAATTGAACAAGCACTCGAAGGAACTGCATCAGAAAGCAACCTCCTCATAACAAACGGATCAGATCAGCTCTATATACATATCCAACACCTCCCCATCACCTTTGACAATGGCGAAGCAGGAGTAGCATGCATCCTCAATGACCAAACAGAATTACATACTACCAAACAACAGAAAACACGCTATGAGCTAGAAACACACTCCTTAATGAATTTGTTCCAAGAAATACTACTGATAATCGACGAAAATTACGACATCTTACGTATCAATGAAGCGGGAAAAACAATTCTAGCATCACATCAAAATGAAATCATTGGAAAAAAATGCTATGAGCTTTTTCATAAAACAGAAACACCACCTGCATATTGCCCCCATAAAAACGCAATGCACACCCAACAATCATCCCATGCAATATTCTACGAACCCACCCTTAAGAAAAAACTCGATGTGACCATTCAACCATTACTTCATCAAAACGGGAAATCATATGGATCTCTAAACATCATCAGAATTGTTGAATAAGAACATTATTTTTACACTGATGTAAGGACACGCACGGTTACTAAAACCAATAACGTCAACACGGCATTAGTACGAAGATCAAAGATATTTACCCATTCTAAAATCGCCAGTAATACATATGATAATACCAACAGTAACAATAGATGAAGAACTACCAAACTCGCAGCAGTTAAAATATTAGGAAACTGTCGAAGGTACACAAATTCCCATATCGTTGCAAAATATGCAAGAAACCCAATAGTCAATTGCGCTTTTGTTAAATCACGCATAGCTTTTAAGCAGTTTTTATGCCTATATAAACCTTATTCAGAAAAAAAATACTATTCTGTAAGAATCGTTGAAATAGCGATCTCGACAGCGTCAACTATTTTCTCTAATGGCATACCATATGGTTCCTGAGATGGTAAAGGAGGAACATGGAAAAACCCCATGGGAGTATCCAAGGATTCTTTCTCAAGTACCCCTAATGTTCCATACAATACTGCATTACATACGTATGTCCCTGCATTAAAGCTATTAATCGCAAAAATACCTTCATGACGTATTGCTTTTACAATCTTTTTATTAGGAACTGTGCTTCTTCTTAAAAGTGGCCCTGCAGGATCAAGAGGCTGAAGAAGAAACCACAAAGGATCTGACCGTAGCCGTTTTCTAAAATTTATTCCAAAATTTTCCACCTGAATTCCAAACGCCTTTGCGTTTAACCCAAGACTAATAACAAGAACGGGCCGATATGTCTGGATTGCTTGGGTTATTTGAGTAATTGATTCAGTGAAATTCACCGGAAGAACAACAGCAACAATCGTTGTATTTTTAAGGATTGTACCATTCAAGGCTTCAGCGACTAATTGTGAAGGGTTTTCATCATAGATATAAAAAGGTTCAAACCCCGAAATAAGTACAATATTAGATACCGTAGGAGCACCGGCATCAACTAAAAAAACAGATGGAAGAACAAAACAGAGGACAAGTAAACCAATGATCACTTTCTTACATATCATATGTTACCTCGTGAGTTACCCATATTGACAAGCGAAGGTAAAGATGGTAATCTCCATTTCATCATACGCAAGATAACCATCGGTGGTATATGCATAAACTGAAAGAATATGCCGACCCATTGGAGGATAATGTTTCCCTTCAATACGCCACTCATACGGTGGCTGCGAGTCCCAATACATAAAATTACCATCTAAACAAAACACAACATATTCAATATCATGAGTGCTATATGCTTCTGCCTTTGCTTGAGCTCGACCAAGAATGAGAGTAAGCCCACGTAATCCCATATACCATTTTTTTGGAAGATCCAATGGAACAACGGGGCGATCAAGGATATACCCATATCCTTCAATTGGACTAAGAAGACATACTTGAACTTCGAGAGTGGTTATAGCTAGATCAGCAACCAAAGCTGTAAGAAACTGGGTTGCTTTAACCTCATATGTTCTATTAAGATTTTCAACAACATCATTGGGGGTATGACCCCATTGATAATTATCATGATGCGCAATCCATACACCATCATACCCATAGTCAATGAAGGGTTGATGATCTGCTCCAATATAATTCGGTCGTGATTCTACCATCATATCAACATAGGATCGATATTTAATGCTAACATTTTGTGCAAATTCTGTAATCCATAATGATCGTTCAGGGCACATAAATCGAATAATCCGTCCACCCGAAGCGGTATTTGCATAGCCAATGATATCTGGGTTAATCACCGCGTAGATATTATCACCTCGACGGTGAGCATCTCGAGCGTAACTAAAACTCCCATACGTACCAACCTCCTCTCCAGAGAATGCGATAAAGCGAATGGTATGACGAAACGAATATTGTTGCATGACTTTAGCAGCGGCCATTATAGCAGCTATACCTGATCCATCATCATTTGCTCCTGGGGCATCCTTGACCGTGTCGTAATGCGCTGTAAATAATATTTCAACCGAGCTTAAAGGATCTGATCCAGGAAGAGTTGCAACAATATTTCTACTCTGATAATTGCCAACGTTCCACTCATGATATTCTGTATAAATACCCATTTTTTGGAACTCACGAAAAATATAATCCCCTGCAAGCACACAATTAATTGAGTTCGTAAAACGGGGTCCATAAGATGTCAACCCCGACAAATAATCAAACACGGTTTCTTCATCAATTTGATAAATCATATTGATAATATCCTGTTCAGTTGCATAATTTGGTTCCAATGGATTAATTGAGATGACCTGAGGGACATTAAGAAATATAAGAACAAAGAAGAGAAAGACGGGGATGAGAATTCTACTATGAAAACGCATATTGGGCAACCTATTTTTGAATAGCCCTCTAAATTATTTAAATATATCGTAAAAGTTAGAATATAAATAAATGCATTTATTTACCATACCGAACAGTTAACGGTGGATGATAAAAAAAAATTGAAATAATGCATTAGGAGGCATAGCCCCCTATTTTCAAACTTGGGTCACCTAGAAGAATCCATTGTTGAGCAATTTTACAATCGATCATATCATCCATCGGGGGAAAACGAGTCATATATGCCATTATATCTTGTCCATGAGCGGCACCAAGTATATCGTGACCATCACTAAATTTCTCAAAAAACAAC
>JAHJFH010000057.1 GCA_018824925.1 Thermoplasmatota archaeon | reverse complement strand
GGTTGTTGCTGACATCTCGTGGTCCAATCTCTATTCTGAGTGGTACACCTTTTAATTCCCATGCATAATATTTATTCCCCGGGGTAATGTCTCGCTGATCGAGATGGGCTCTAATACCTTGTGCAGTGAGATTTTCTAGAAGGTGTGTGCATGCGTCGTTTATTGGTTGTTCTTTTCCCTTAAAGATGATGGGGATAATTACTACTTGTATAGGGGCGACAGCTGGTGGGAGAACTAAACCTTTGTTATCACCATGTATACCGATGATTGCTCCGAGTAATCGTTCGCTCATACCATATGTAGTTTGATGGCAGTAGGAATGGTCTCCTTTTTCTGTTTCGTAGGTTATTTCATAGGGTTTGGCAAAGTTGTCGCGATATTGGTGTATTGAGCCGATTTGAAGGGTCCGTAATGAGGGCATGAGGACGTCGATGCTGATGGTGTAGTAGGCTCCTGCGAATTTATCCCAATCTGGTCGTTTGCTAAGTAAATAGGGGAGACTGAGTTTTGTGAGTAATCGTTTGGCTATGGTTTTGTCTTCCTCAATTTGTTGTTCCGCATCTGTAAAATCAGTATGGCAGGTGTGTGCTTCGAAGAAGTGGATTTCTCGGACGCGTATGAATGCCCGGGTTTGTTTGGTTTCATACCGGAAGGTATTGACAATTTGAAAGATTTTGAGGGGAAGATCGGTGTGTGATCGGATCCATAGGGAAAAGATTGGGTACATTGCGGTTTCGGAGGTGGGTCTGAGGAGCCATCGTTCTTCGAGTTGATTGGTTCCAGCATGCGTTATCCAATAGACTTCACTGCCAAATCCTTTGATGTGTTCTTCTTCTTTTTTGAAAAATGATTCGGGTATAAGGAGAGGAAAATTTACTTCTTGGTGATTTGTCTGTTGCATTTCTTGACGGATGAGCTCATCAACGTTTTTCATCAGGGTCCATCCGTATGGTCGCCAGATATTCATGCCTTTTATTGGGTATCGTTTATCGCATAAATCAGCAAGTTCAACGATTTCGTTGTACCATTCGTTAAAATCCTGATCTTTTTTGGTTTTTGTCTCGGGCATACCGACTCAACTGCCACAACAAAAAGAGGTGTTCTTTTTAAATATACTGGTTTTTTAGAGGCTTTAGGTGCCGCGCCCCTCTTTTGCCTTAATTCGAAGTTCTTTTGATCTGCAGCGTCGACATCGTATGGAACGAGGGGCGTTGGATGCTCCACATTTCATGCAGATTTTTTTGTTGAGTAAACGATTCTCAGATTCAGGAAATCGTGCCATTAATTTTTGCCTTCTGGGTGCTTGTTAGTGGTACGGGAATAATCATTTTATATTTAAATCTGATGTACTCGGGAGTTTCTACCTGTTAAATAGAAATATTATTAATAGACGAACGTTATCCGCGATGGTGAGTAAGTAATGAAAGCGAAGACAACCTGCCCTCATTGCAAAAAGGAAATTGTGGTGGATGTTCCAGAGGGTACTGATCAACATGAACTCACATGTCCTAATTGTAGTAAGACATTTAAGATAAAGCGAAGTCAGGATATGAAAGACACCTCCACGGGGCGGGATTGTACCTGGGAGGAATGTGGTGAGCCTCGTAAAACTGTCCTTTCTAAATTACGTCGATATTCAAATCGTCCATTGATTGTCTCATTTCTGCTATTTACTGCTGGTGTATTAGGGATATTTACTGCAGTGTTTTTTTTCACGACAAATGGTCATTATATCGATGAGTTAGGGTTTATAGGTGAGATTCTTAATATCTTGGCTACTGAACGTCTTTTGGTTTCTATTGTTATTATTTTGTGTTCGTTTTTTACCATTGTAGGAGCATTCTCAGCGTATTTACGACGATATTTTGGGGTAACTGTCATCTGCGCAATTCTCGGTATTTTTGCTATTGGCTTTGTTATCGGTCTTATATTAGCAATTTTAGCCCTGGTATTGTTGATTTTTGCTCGCGATGAATTTAAACATGAGATAAATTGTAGAACTTTTTAGTAAAAATGGATAAGGCATAATTCTTATATGATTCCATTATATTAAGTGGTTTAAAATATCCTACATTAATGAGAAACACGTAGGTGGTGAGCGAACTATGGTAGAGGGTAATGTAAAATTACGAAGAGTAGGCGTTTGGTCGGTTGGAAAAATAGCTGCAGTCCTAGGAATTATCTGGGGTTTTATCGTTGGAATATTTTCTGCAATTGGGTTTATGATTGCAGGATCCGCTGCGAATTGGTCCTCTATGACGGGTGCTGATCCAACTGGTATATCACAAGGGTTTTTTGGAGGATTAGGTATTTTAATGATTATCGTAGGGCCCATTATTGGTGCAATTATGGGTTTAATAGGCGGAATTATTAGTGCGATTTTATACAATATCGCTGCTGGTTGGGTTGGCGGTATTGAGATGAAGTTCGAATAAAACAATCATTTTCTCTTTTTTTTCTATTTTTTGATTAAAATCAAATAATATTTTGTTAACCATACCCCTGAAAGTGGTATAAGTATGAGGTATAATATAATTAAGAATATGAGCCAACCAATTTGGGGAATGAAAATTAGTGGATAAAAAAGGCTTACCAATACACTTATAATAATTAATATTAGAATTGTGTTGATTTTATTGTGCCATATGAGGGATATTGAGCGTTTTATCGCAGATAGTGCAGTGAGTTTTTCGATGACAATTCCATACGGGGCTAGCATTGTGAGGGTTGTAATTAGTAGTACGTAGACTATGAATAGTTCGAATAACAATAAAATATTGGTACTTTTGGTTACGATTGTTGGTTCAAACCCATTTTGAAGTATATTGGGAATCAAATCGATTGTTACGGGTAAGAAAATGAATAATCCTAATATGATCGCAAATGTGATACATAAATTACAGATAAATATCTGTTTGAGATTTGTTCGACCATAATATAGCATTTGATTAGTGGTAGATACTCCTTTTTTTATTGCGGTGTAGTACATTCCAATTGCTCCAGCATAATAAAAGGCGTTGATGATGTTTAGTGCTATAGTACTTATGATAGCTATGAGGATTATTTCGAGCATGTGAGATTGTAGTAATCTGAAGATTTCTATTACGATATCATTTGATGGAAATAAAAAGGGGTAGATGAGGAGTTGTGTTAATAGCTCTGGTTTCAGATATAACAGGCTGGTTCCTGTGATTAGTAATCCAAGAGTGATTATTGTAGTGATGTTCAATAAATAAGGGATAAATAGAAATGGGTTTTTACGCCATATTTTAAAACCGTCATTGAAGATAGAGGCATAATCGATATGTGCCATTTTATTGCCCTTTTTTTTTATGTTTAAGAATTTTCTTTTATAATACGGGTAGTTCGTTTTCTTTTTTCTGTATGCGTTTTTATCTGAGGCAGGATTCTCGTCGATATATACCAGTAGATAATAATTCCATAGAAGATGACTCCTACCTGGAGAAACTCAATATGTTGGGAGGTGGTGAGAAATATCAATAAAGGTATAGGGATGTGGTAGAGAACAGCCATAGCGAAATATTTGATTAATTGTTGTTTAAGTATTCCATAGCCTAAGAGTATTCCTGTAGCCCCATGCATAAGGATAATACCAAATGATCCAATAAGCAGGAGAACAAGGTTCAATAGGTCTGAGGTGGTCATATTAGCGGTGATAATTGAAAAGGGGACAAATATGGCTCCAAAACCTAAGCCAAGGGTGAGCCCGTATATGGGTGTTTCTCGGTTTGCTTGTAGTCGACGAATATTTAGGAGCATGGTTTTACTTATTTGTTCAAGCACGGGAAATAGGATGATAAATAGTATTCCAACTGCTACGCTGAATTGCTCAATGATTGCACTAATAAATCCAATGATGAGGCCACCGACGAAGCTTAGGTATATATTCTTATCTTTGTAATACTCATCATACCCTTTTAGACTAATATAAAGTAACAATAATGCAGGTATTATACCTAGAAATAGGCTTGCTTGAGGAAGAATTTGTCCATCCATTGAATTTCTAGTTGGTTATTGTATTGTTGTATAATAAACATTTTTGAGAATAGAACGATGTGTTATTGAACGATTGGGTTTTTTTATTTTCTTTAAACAATTGTCATATTTTTTTATATTTGAGTGTTCTATTGTATTTTTGGATGATAATTTCAT
>JAHJFH010000056.1 GCA_018824925.1 Thermoplasmatota archaeon | reverse complement strand
TACTATTAGGCAGAATAATTGAGGTTAGTATCTTCTTTCGTGAGTTACTACAAAAAGATAAAAACCTTGTGTGCGTAAACCCTGATAACTATGGTTTTGTAACCCTCTTCCGCGTATATCCAAAACACATCGATGCAGAAAAACAGTATGATCGAGAGTTAAATAATCCCAAATATCAGGATGAGCTTCGAGCCTATAATTTATTACAACAACGTATAGCAAACAAGTTATTTGCAATGCTCCGGGATCCTCAACAAAAAGTTCCTGGGTGGGAAAATCCGCCCTATACTAGTTTTACATCAGGGTATCGTCCACCAAATTATGCACCACAGGAAACCGATAGCCGGAATTTGATTTATGCTCTAAAATCATTTCCAATGTCACCCAATTCCAATGAAATCTCAATGCAAATCGTCCGAAACTATGTATTAAAAGCTCGAGATCTAGTCATTGAGGAAATACTGCAAGAATGCAGACCAGAAATAAATAATGCCGCATCTGAACAAACTAAGGTTAGAAAAACTGGTGCACGGACCACCGATAATTGGTTCGGTGATAATGAAGACATTCCCCTGAAATACCTTATTCCCCCTAAACAAACAGAGGGCTCTATTGAAGAAATGATTAAAAACAACCCCTTTTGCTCACATCTTTCAGATGGGCAGATAAAACAATTACTTGCAGCAAGTACATCTCAAAACTTTGAAACAGGGAAAATAATTTGTACAGAGGGCGAAAAAGCTGATAAGGTATACCTCATAGTTGAAGGAAAAGTAAAAATCTATAAGGTAGACCGTGAGGGACATGAAACAGAATTAGCGATAATTGAAAAAGGTAATTTATTTGGTGAAATGGCTCTTTTTGATAAAGGTGTACGTTCAGCATCTGTGATAACTATTGAGCCTTGCCAATTCATTATTATTGAGGGTAATACCTTCCTTGAACTTGTCCTTGGATAACATTATGTGAGTATTCGTCCTTCCTCATCTATTTCTTTATTAAAGATTCTTGTTGAACTAATCGGCTTGTTATCATCTGCCAAAATATAGGATATTTCAACGATCTGTAACGGTTTTTTCCCAAGGGATTGACGTTTTTCATTGATCTCTCGAGCATTTTTTTGTGTTTCTGGAGAAACAATAATGGCATCAAAATCAACATCAACCGCAAAACCATATTTCGTATCGATGGGTAATATTTCCACTCGTGATACATACTTTTTCTCTTCAAGATATCCTAGTATAGTATTGACACGTTTAACATACGGTTTCAAAAACTTCTTTTTTTCAACTAATCCCCCATCTGCCACTCCTATAAACACATATCCATGTTTTCCCGCAATTTCGAACGCTTTGTCAATAAGATATTTATGTCCTTTATGAAAAATATTAAAGGTTCCACCGAGACATACACGCATGGTATGACCTGTATTTATTAACTTATTAAAAATATATGTAAAGAACTGTGGAAGTTACAGACGCAAAGATTTTTAAGAAACCGGTGTTGCACTATGATAAACGCTGAGTTGATACCGTGAAAATACTATTCCTTGGAGCACATAATGCTGAATCAAAAAACACACGATTAGTTTCCATATTAATCGATAATACTTTAGCAATTGATACCGGATGTATAACTTCGGAGCTTTCCTATGCAGAACAGGAAAAAATAAAAGCTATTTTACTAACCCATGGTCATTATGATCACATCCGTGGAGTCCCCACGTTTGCATTTAACAATTACTGTTCAGTCACCCCCGTCTACGCCACTCAACCAACACTTGATATGCTTGCATCACATTTAGTGGATGGTATTATTTACCCGAAGTTTACAGAAACCACACCAATGTGTGATCAACGCTCTCTTGAGTTTATCCCACTTCAGTATCATAAAAAAATCAAGATAGCTGATTATCAGATTGTACCTTTTCCCATGAATCACAAAATAGGTGCTGTCGGATTTGAAATAACGGATAAACAGGGAAAAACAATATTCATTTCAGGAGACACCGGTCATGGTCTTTCTGAGATTTGGAAAAAGATAGCTCCCGACGTCCTCGTCATTGAGGTAACGTTTCCCAATAGCAAAGAACAAACAGCCATTGATGCACAGCATTTATGCCCGAAAATGCTACAAAATGAATTAAAAAATTTTTTTAATATACATAATTATTTACCACAAATAATAGTCCTACATATATGCCCAAAACTCGAAAAAGAGATTAAGAAAGAAATTCAAGATGTTTCTCGAGAGTTACACCATCCTATTGAAATAGCCTATGAAGGAATGATTGTAAGCATCTAACATTCACATAACACATACCAAACTCTAAATAAAAAATATATAATCCTGCAAATGAGAAAAATATCATTTTCTAAATAAGCAAGTATTTTAGCAAATTATCAACCATGTCATAATGGTCGGGGGCGCAACCAGGATGCCCGCCGTCCGGGACGCGGTAAAACGGTTCTTCAATAAGGAACCGAACAAGGGCGTCAACCCGGATGAAGTGGTTGCCTGCGGCGCCGCCATCCAGGGAGGGGTTCTGACCGGAAAAGTGGAAGAGGTGCTGCTCCTCGATGTGACGCCGCTGTCGATCGGTATCGAAACGCTCGGGGGCGTCATGACCCGCCTGATCATG
>JAHJFH010000375.1 GCA_018824925.1 Thermoplasmatota archaeon | reverse complement strand
CTCTGCGCCATGAAGTTTTTCCAATAGTTTTTTACTTTTATTGTAGAAAACATTTGCATTTTCTGGTGCTGATTTTCTGAAGTCAAGTAAGAGATCGTGGGAGGTCCCATCATGGTCAATGAGAGTTACAATGAGTTCATTAGCAGTTGGATCAAATTTTTTAACAAGAGGATGTACTGATACGGTAGTTATCAAATTGGTTTTTTCTTTTTCCTGTAAATGTTTTTGTATGTAGGTCAGTAATTCGGTGAGTGATTGGTAATGTAAATAAATGAGTTCACCACTTTGTTTCGTTTGGATTATTTTTTCTTTGGAATCTTTTATAGTTTGGTGTTGTTGGGTTAGTTGTCTTTTAAGACGTTCTTGTTGGGCATGATATTTATCAGTTTGTTCTCGTTTGACTGAAGGTGGCGTGAACTCGATGAAATCGCTGAGACTGGTAGTTATTTTTAGAGTAGGTTGTTGTTGATAATTTTCATCCTGATATATAAGAAAAGGGAAGGGCAGGATTGTAAGGAGTATGTCTTTAGAATATACTTTAGTTGGTTGAAATTTTTGTTGGGTAAATATGGATAGTATATTGTTAAAGGAGGAAAAGAGGATTTGAATATCATTTTGTGTAAGATCGGTAAGGGGTGTGTTTTTATCAATATGTGCGCGTGTGCATAGTTCTTCTGCATAGGCACCGCCAATATTAAGAGTCCCTGCGAGTGTTCGGACAAGGTCTTTTCTACCCGCTGTAAGAAAACCATGAAATTTGTCGTAAGTAAGACTAAATGGGTTAGTTGGAGTTGGTGGGGGTTGATAGGTTTTTTTCGCTCGAAGGCTACGATGTGACCATTCCTGGGTTTTAAGGGGGAGTAATATGGTTTGGTTTTCATCCAGCAGGAGGATATTTCCATTTGAGAAGAGTTCGATAACGATAGTAAAGGTAGTGGTATATTTGGTGATGGTGAGGGTAATAATACGGTCAAAATCGTGTTGTTTAATTTCGGTAAGGATGCCATTTTGTAGATGTTTTCTGAGGGTCATGGCAAAGGTGGTGGGTTTTTGGGGCATAGTGAATTTCTTAGTGGTGAGAGCGATAAGTTGTTCGTTTTTGATATAGATCGTTGGTTTTTGTTTTTGGTTTTTTATATTAAGTCGTATGAAGAGTTCATCTGGTTGTCGTTGGTAGATCTGATCGATGAAGCTTCCGCTCAGGGTTTGTAATTCTAAGACGATAGCATAGATGTCAAATGACGCAAGATCCCGGTGCATGTTGGCTTATGAGAAATAGTGTTAAACCTTAATAAAGAGTGATACTAGAAAAATAAAAAAAAAGGTTGTTTAGTGTTTGTTTTTTTTAGTAGGGATTGTAAAAGCCATAGAGGTAAAATGTTGGTCCAACAATACCCATGATTCGGTAATAAAATTCCATTGTTGTGCCATTTTGGCCACCAAGCCCTACAAAAGGTGCTCGTCCTTCACCGGTTACATTTGCAACGACACCAAACATGAAAGGACCAAAGGTGATACCTGCTAGGTAGCCGTTGACCGCAGTTGTATTCGTGAACGCTCCAAGGAATCGATGTTGGCCATAATATCCAAAGATAATGCCCTCTGGTGAGAGTGGATGGCCCATTGCATTTAATCCCCATACACCGGTAAAGTTACCAATTGTCCATGATGGTGGATCATCAATGGTTTGTGGGGTTTGTAACAATGCTTTTTGTGTGCTGTAGGTTGTTGCTTTGTGGGGTAGTGGGTATGCTGTTGTAAGTGGAAGGGTGATGAGAAGACAGCTTATTGCAATGAGTGCAAATATTTTTTTCATATTTATTATTCCTCCAGTATTTTATTTACAAATGGGGTAAATCTTTATTAAATTATGCCCAAATTGTCTCTTTCTTTATCAAAAAAAGGGGAATATGTGTGATCAGGTTTTAGCTGATTATGACGTCTTGACAAGTACCCGTAAATTCAAAGAACGCGGGTGTGAGACGGAATGGTTTTGATCGCTGAAGAATGAATTGCCCATCGAATCCTGAGACTATAACCGTGTGTTTTAAATTATATGTGGTTTCATTGATGCCGTCATTGATGGTAGTTTCATAGGTAAAACGTTTTAGAATGGGTATATTGGGAGTGTTGAATCGGTATTTAATAGAGAACGTGAGGTCATTGACATTTATCTTTAGTTTTGGAAGCATGAAAAATAGGTTTCTACTGGAGAGAAGTCGTGCAATAATGGTTATTTTTATGGTAGGACCATCGATAAAAGTTACATCTGCAAATGATATTGTTTGACTGATAGGTCCGATGGTGGTGATTTGTATGGTATCTAGAGTGGTGGGATGTGTATCTGATTGAAATTCGATGATTTCGTTTTCTTGTGGTGTTTGTATCGTGATAGAGGCGGATGCAGCTATGCCAACCAGGCTTATGAAAAGGATGGCGGTGATAATATTAAAGAGGTAACGATTTATCATGAGGATCCCCATCATATCTAATCT
>JAHJFH010000374.1 GCA_018824925.1 Thermoplasmatota archaeon | reverse complement strand
CATTTGCATAGTAATAGTGTTGTTGACCTATCGTGACTGGTTCTAGGTTAGCAATTGTTAGGAGGGGTTGATGTTTTTCTATGCGTTGTAGTACATTTTGCTGATCGTTACTTATTGTATCAATAAAAGAGGGTGGATTAGGGACGGGGCGTACATCCACCGCAGTAATTGTAGGGATGAGCATCATCACGATAAGCATGATTACTAGGTTGAATCCAAATATATTGGGGGACGATCTCCTCAGCACCCGTTTTTTATATATTATTTTCATCTTCTTCTCCTCCATGATGATTAGTGAAAGACGCAACATACTAGTATTGTATAATTCGTCTTTATATACTGGTTATGGAACGTTTTTTTGATGGTTATTTAAAAAAATACGAAGAAATTTGTAGTTGGTACTAGTCTTATCATTGGTCAATTGATTGTATATCGGCAGAGGTCGCTTTTGCAAAAAGACCTGTTTTTCTTCCAGAACGTTGAATATCGATAAGATCAGCTTGAGAAAGGACTTTAATATTGTAATTGATGGTTTGTGGTTTTTGATTGAGATTTCGAGCAATGCCTCGTTGCGTATCTCCAGGGTTATTTTTGATGTAATTGAGTATTTCTATTTGGAGTTCAGTGAGGCGAAATCTCTCATTTTGTGGAAAACGTGTACCTGTTGTATAGAACGCTCGATATCTGAGGCCTTCCCGACGTGATTTTATAAGCTCCGTTTTTTCTAATACTCGGAGATGATACGAGAGGGTACCATTTTTTACATCAATTGATCGTCTGATTTGATTATAGTGGACTCCGGGGTTAGTGCGAATAAAACCAAATATTTGTCCTCTAACAAATTGATCCAGGACATCTTCTTTGGAGATACGCGTATAGAGGGGGATAATAAAAGGTAGGAGTGCAAGCAGTTTGTATTTACCAGTTTCGGTAAGGATAATAAAAGCAAGGGTTAGTGTTCCTATGCTGGTGGTTGTAGTTACCGCAAGTGGTTCTTTGTTTTCTTCCAAAAGAAGGTACGCATGAAGTATGTGGCCTTCGTAGGTGATTTCATAGGTTTTTGTGATAGTATAGAGATAGCCAAAGGAATCAGTGATGTTTATTGTTATGACATAAATTCCGGGTTGCGTGTAGATATGCGATGCAGTTGTCTCCGTTTTAGAATAGGTGGTAATTACGGTATCACCCCAGTCGATAGTATACCCTGTCGTATACTCTAGAATCGTTTTATTGGTAAATTCAGGGAGGACGAGAACGAGTTCATATTGATCGAGTTGTTCAATGGATTGATCATATTTTGTGGTAGTTGCAATTGCTTCGACATCATATTTTTCAATATGGGTTGCTTCAAGGGCTATTGCCTCACCGGGAATGACTACATAGGTGGTGGTATCTTCAGATACAAGTGTTGTTCCTTCAGGAAGAAGACTGGTTGTTTTTGTTGGGGAGCGATAGGCATAGCGATTTTGGGGGAGTTGAATGATGCTACTATCATCAGGAAGACTAGTTACATCAGTGGATTTTCCATTAAGTCGTATAGTCCGTAGTTTGGTATTTGAATCAGAAAGTATATGTGAAAAAATAGATCCAAAGTCGGTAGTGAGTGATGCATCAGTATTTGGTATTTGAATAACCCTGAACTGTGGTTTTGTGTTCGCAGTATCATCTCCTGCGATTGTTTCGAGACTAACAAAGGTGATGAAAAGCGTGAGAACTATCACGAAAAGTATGGATTTTCTAAGTTTGTTTCGATACATGCTACCTTGTAATGTTTTTATTATATGGTATTATTAATATATCTTAGGGCGTCTATGTTTTATATAGATTTTGAAACAAGGTTTTGATTATGTACCTATGTTTTTAAATAAACATGGTGTATTAAATGACACTATTTACCTAAGAAATATTTTCATGATAAGGGGTGTCTCTGTGAATTCATCTCATGATTCAATGATTACGGTACAAGGGTTAACAAAGGAGTATGGTACACAAACTGCATTAGATACTATATCGTTTCAAGTACGTAAAGGAGAGGTTTTTGGGTTTCTGGGACCAAATGGCGCAGGTAAAACCACGACGATAAAAGCGATATTAGGTCTTATCAAGTATAAACAAGGTGCAATAGCGTTGAATGGTTTGGATATAGTAAAACAGGGAAAACTCGCTCGTGAGGTAGTGGGATATCTCCCAGAACGAGTTGCAATGTATGCAAATTTAACGGCGATTCAGAATTTACAGTTTTTTTCTGAGTTAAAAAAAGTTTCTGAAGTTGATTTTGATGGGTTGTTAGTAGAATATGGGTTAGGTGATGTTGGGAAGAAAAAAATTCGTGAGTTTTCTAAAGGGATGGTACAACGATTGGGTATGGCTCAGGCAATTCTTGGCTCCCCAAAATTATTAATTTTAGATGAACCCAGTGGTGGGTTGGACCCAAGGGGTGTTCGGTTAATTCGGGAAAAGATTCGTGCAGTAAAAAAAAATGGAACAACTGTGTTTCTTTCATCACATATTTTAAGTGAAGTTCAGGCGGTTTGCGATCGGATAGGTATCATCCATAAAGGCAGGATAGTTGCTGAGGATTCGGTGTCAGTCCTTGGAAAGAAATTGGATTTGAAACCGCGAATAACCGTTCAGCTTGAATCCATAACACCAGCAATTAAAGATGCGATATATGCGATAAAAAATCTTAATACCATTGAAATTTCAGGAAATACCATTGAGGTTGTCTGTAATGCAGAACAAAAAGCTCTGGTAATTCTTGCGATTGCACACGCAGGAGGCAATATTATTAACCTACAAACTGAGGAACCCTCACTTGAGGAGGTTTTTATCCGCTATACGGAGGACTAACCTATGGTACATCCTATTGTGAGTGTTGCAAAAAAAGAGATTCTGGATAATATCAGGAATTTTTGGCTGATTTTAGTTACCTTAATTTTTACAACGTTGGTGTTTTTTGCGAGTTGGGCGGGGAGTTTAAACCAATCATGGGCAAACCTGGGCATCCTTATCAGTCAAATACTTGCCCCAATTGTACATGCAATAGCCCCAATTATTGGATTGATCCTGGGGTATAGTTGTGTTGTTGGTGAATTAGAAGCCGGGTCATTACCCCTTCTTGCATCCCATGCAATCTCTCGAACAGATATTCTCTTTGGAAAACTTATTGGCCGTGGGTTTATTCTTCTCTATTCAATTGTGTTTGGTTTTGGTTTAGGTGTTTTTGCGATTGCTTTTAATGTTCCTGATGCTGACTATGGGGCATATGGTATTTTTATTGCTGCTACGATTCTTTTGAGTTTTGTGTTTTTTTGTTTAGGTGTGTTCATCTCGACTCTATTTCGCCGACGATCAATCGCTATGATGTTATCGTTAGGTGTTTGGGTCGTATTTATCTGGATTTGGCCGTTGATTACCACCATCATGATTTTTTCATTATATAGTTCATTTCTTGAAAAGGCAACCCTTTCATTTAGTATTCCAACCTGGTTTTATATAGTTGATTTATTTAGTCCCGTGACGGTATATGATCGATTAATTACGCTTACCATTTCACCAAATCTAACGGGAGATCTGGGGGCGATTCCAATCCCTTCATTTTATTCTGCTGAATTAATGGTAGGTCTTTTGATGCTTTGGATAGGTAGTGTCATGGTATGTGGATTATTTCGCTTTCATCGTATGGATATCTAACAGCCCCATAAATCTTATAAATAGGACTTTCTTTTCCTACCATCCATTAATCTGGAGACTAAGGTATGTCGCGGAAGATACAGAAAACAAATCCAGCGTTAACAGCTTTGATTCAAGAGTTAAAAAAAACGGCGTACGAGCAGGATGCACCTATCTGGAAAGATATTGCTCATCGACTTGAAAAACCTTTACGGAATTGGCCGGTTGTAAATTTGAAACGAATTGAGTTATATGTTCATGAAACAGAAACTGCGTTGATACCCGGGAAGGTGCTTTCACCAGGTACGCTTACCAAAAAGGTTCCTGTTGCTGCATGGTCATTTTCTGAAAAATCACTTGAAAAAATAAAAAAAGCTGGTGGAAAAACCCTCTCCATTGGTGAACTTATGGAAAAAAATCCTAAAGGACAGGATATACGGATAATTGGGTGATACACATGATAACGATAATTGATGCTGAGGGTGCGATACTGGGTCGTATGGCAACCCATGTGGCTCAACGATTGCTTAAAGGAGAAACCATTGCGGTGATAAATGCTGAAAAAGCAATTATAACCGGGAAGAAAAAAAGTATCAAGGAACATTATACCCAAAAAAGAGAAGTGGGGACCTATCGAAAAGGACCATTTTTTCCTCGGATGCCTGATCGTCTGGTAAAACGTACCATTCGGGGTATGATTCCCTATCAGACACCCCATGGCCGTACTGCTTTCCGTCGTCTTAAATGCTATATCGGTGTTCCAAAGGAGTTTCAGGGACAACAAGCTGAGAAGATAACCAGTGCAGAAAAAATGCCTGCTGAGTTTATGACCGTAGCTGAATTATCACAAGTGTTAGGAGTGCAGTTTTAATGCCTAAAAAAATTGTGAATACATCCGGGAAACGCAAAACAGCAATTGCGAAAGCAACCGTAAGTAAGGGTATCGGAAAGGTACGAATTAATAAAACACCGGTTGAGATTTATGAACCTGAGATTGCTCGTTTTAAAATAATGGAACCATTACGATTAGCGGATAAATATCATGATAAGGTTGATATTGATGTCAGTGTCCAAGGTGGTGGGTTCATGAGTCAAGCAAACGCGATTCGAACAGCGATTGCTCGGGGACTTGTAGAATTTACGGGTGATGCTGGGCTAAAAATTGAGTTTCTTAATTATGATCGTAATTTATTAGTAAATGATGCACGAATTAAAGAATCAAAAAAACCACTTGGCCGTGGTGCTCGAAAGAAACGCCAGAAATCATATAGGTGATCTAAGTTGATTATTCCAGTACGCTGTTTTACCTGTGGAAAGGTAATTGCATCGTTTTATGAGGAGTTTTCACGTCGATATGGTGAATATAAGCAAGCAGTTACTGCTGGTGAGCAACCAAAGGAAACACCCCAGGAAATCCTAGATTCTTTTGGGCTTGATCGATATTGTTGTCGCCGTATGATTATTTCACATGTTGATCTCATTCATGATGTAAGTCCCTACGAATAGGTTCTTCATTTAAGGTGATCGTGTTCTTTCGACGATAATGTATTAGTGGCTCGATTTTGGTAGATTTATGGTGATTCGTTCATAATTTTAAGGACATATTTATATAAATTTACGATAGTCATCATGAGGAGCCCTGCGGCGAATCCTATGAGAACCAGTGATACTGCAGCCATTTTTAATGCACCTCCTTGGAAAGATGTGTCTGATAGCTTTTCGTGTTTTGACTCATTATCATGAGTGTGTTCACCTCGCTAAAAAAATTTTTAAGCAAAGGCATATCGTGTTACTATTTGTCATTAGTACTATATATAAGTTTTGTG
>JAHJFH010000373.1 GCA_018824925.1 Thermoplasmatota archaeon | reverse complement strand
CCGTCAACATCGGCATCAGTCATAAGAATAATTTTGTGATATCGAGCATTTTCGATATTAAATTCTTCATCTATTCCAGTTCCAATAGCTGTTATAAGTGCGAGGATTTCTCTGTTTTTTAATATTTTTTCCATTCGTGCTTTTTCAACATTGAGGATTTTTCCTCTAAGGGGAAGGATTGCTTGAAATTCTTTTTCTCGTGCTTGTTTTGCTGATCCACCAGCTGAGTCCCCTTCAACTATGTAGAGTTCGGATTTTGTTGGATCTTGGCATGAGCAATCAGCGAGTTTTCCGGGTAATGCTGAAGATTCCAGTAGGCCTTTTCGGCGGGTAAGCTCGCGTGCTTTTCTTGCAGCATCCCGTGCTTTGCTAGATAGTACTGCCTTATCGATAATCGTACGTGCGATGGAAGGATTTTCTTCAAAAAATTCGGATAATTTTTCATGAGTAATACTTTCCACTATGCCACGTACTTCTGAATTCCCAAGCTTGGTTTTTGTTTGTCCCTCAAACTGTGGTATAGGAATTTTACATGAAATTACCGCGGTTATACCTTCGCGGCAGTCTTCACCACTGAGACTAAATTCTGATTCAATAAGATTATTTTTTTTCCCATAGTCATTAAGGACTCGAGTGAGTGCTCCTTTAAATCCGAAAAGATGGGTGCCACCTTCATGGGTGTTTATATTATTGACAAAGGTAAAGACGCTTTCAGTATAGCTATCAGTATATTGAATGGCAATTTCTGTTTGGATGGCTTCGCGTTCACCACAGATATAAATTGGGTTTTCGTGGAGTGGGTTTTTGTTTCTGTTTATATATTTAACAAACTCGCAGACGCCCCCGTCATACCGGTAGATTTCTTGTTTGCCTGTATGTTCATCAAAGATTTCTATCTGCAATCCTGCGTTTAGAAAGGCCATTTCACGGAGACGGTTAGCGATAGTCTCAAATGAAAAATGTGTGTCATCAAAGATATCTGCATTGGGTTGAAATGTAACAATGGTGCCGGTATCCTTTGATGTTCCCGTTTCTTGTAGACAATCTGTGGGGGCACCATGTTCATATCGTTGGAAATATTCTTTTTTTCCGCGTCGAATTTTAACCTCTAGCCAGGATGATAAGGCATTTACAACAGAGACTCCTACCCCATGTAAACCGCCGGATACTTTATAGGAGTTTTTATCGAATTTCCCTCCAGCATGGAGGGTGGTTAAAACGATTTCGACTCCTGATTTTTTATATTTTTCATGGATGCTTACAGGAATTCCACGACCGTTATCATCGACGGTTATTGAACCGTCTTTATTGAGGATGACTTTTATAAGTGTGCAGTACCCAGCGAGGGCTTCATCAATAGAGTTGTCTACTACTTCGTAAACGAGATGATGAAGACCGCGGGTATCGGTGCTGCCGATATACATGCCCGGGTTTTTTCGTACGGATTCAAGCCCTTCGAGCACTTGTATTTTATCTGAATCGTAGGAACATTCTTGGTTCTTGTTTGTACTCTCCATGGTATAGACCTCTGGTTTAGAACGATTACACTAATGATTAGTGGAAATGGTATGTTTTTGCTATCCCATCATAATAAGGTTTTTTATCTGGTAAGCATATGGAGTAAGGACTAATAAACGTTACTATATGTATTTAAAGCATTATTGGTGAGGAAATAAGGATAAAGTACATATGGGGATATGTTGATTTGGTATTTGTGGAGGTGCATGTATGAGGAGTATAATTAACGTGCGATTTGGTGGAATTATTTTTTTAATGCTGATGTTTGCAGGTGTGTCTTGTTGTCAGGCAGCAAATAGTGATTTATTGAATCAATATGCCCCGGTTTTTCAGTTTACAGCCGGTGAGTGTTGTTATCCTGTTGATGTAGAATTTTTTATTGAAAATTCAGCATTGTATGATTATACAGATGAGGGTTCAATAATTATTACCAATTCTCCGTCCTTTGATGATTTAGCTACTTCAAATATTACAAGTGATTGGTATCTTGATAATAAGATGGGGACGATTCTTGATAATGGGATTATTGCGCATTATCAAGCCCAGGTTGCTTCAAAGGGGTACACAATATATGGCAATGTGTCTCAAGAGGCTGATATAAAGATATTGCACTATTGGATGTTTTATGTTTTTAATAAGGGTACTTTAAATATTCATGAGGGTGATTGGGAGGTTGTTCAGGTTGTTTTAGAGAACAATGAGCCTATTGAGGTAATGTATAGTCAACATCTCGGTGGTCAGCGAGCAACTTGGGAGCAAGTTGAACGAGAGGGTGATCATATTGTTGTCTATGTTGCTCAGGGGACGCATGCGAATTATCTACGTTCGTTTTCAGGGAAATTTGGGATTTCAAATGATGTTGTCGGTTCGAATGGTCGTCGCTTAGAAAATAATGAGTATAGTATGGTGGAGTTAACAAATCAAAAATGGCTTGATTTTTCTGGTTATTGGGGATATTATGGGGGGTTAGAAGATGAGCTGCGTGGGAAAGCAGGCCCCTTTGGTCCGATATATCGTGCTGATGGTGAGATGTGGAGTGCACCATTGGTATGGGGTGCAGCACTTACTCCTGCTGATGATACCATTTTTCTTGTCGAATGGCTTTTAACAAATTTTCTCTGGATTTTCTTACTTCTGACGATCTTAACAGTAGTAATTCTTGTAATACGAATCTATCAACGTTATATTAATTATGGTTTAGGACCCCGTAAAATATCGCTGTTGTATATCGATGGTTTGAATAAGAAAAGCATCGGGAATATATTGTGTATTATAGGAATTATAATTGCTATTGGAGCTTTGATGAGTCAATGGTATGTTGTCTCAGCTGATATTAATGCACCGGGGCAAGTCACCGGAGGATTTGTTGACTTAATTTCAATTGATGGAATGAATGGAGTTGAAGTAAATCTGCTTGATCCTGAAATGGGTATTACTCCAATTAGTGTATTTATCTTACCTTTTTCGCTGTTAATCGTAGTAAGTTTAGTGTTTCTTTTACTTGGTACCCTTGGCGTGACTACAAGCCGAAAATTGGGAAAAAAATTTATCGGAAAAGGGATACGGTTGCTTATTCCCATTATTATCATTCTGATTGTGTTTATGTTTATTGGATCGGTAGTAAATTTCTCAGAATTAACCCCAACTGATGCACCTGAGATATCAAACATATTTTCCGCGATGGCTGGTTCCCCATGGGGTGGCGAATCATCATATTCTTTTATATCCGGAGATACGACAGCTAGTGCTACGGTTCGATGGGGCCTTGGTCACGGAGGAATGTTGCTGCTCATTTCTGGGATTTTTTTACTTATTGCAGGGCTCTTTGAGATGTCAGCAAGAACCACTTTTTTCAAGGAAAAAACAATTGATGATGTTCTTGCACCCCTTGAAAAAAAGGATCAAGCAACCCAGAAGCAAAAAGAAAAGAAAGATGATGGACCGGTTGAACCACCATCAGATGATATCTAATTATTTTGAGCTGACTATAATGATTGTGAATGCTGATTTACATATACATTCTCGTTATTCGGGGGCTACGAGTAAAGAGATGACTCTTGAGAGGATTGCGTATTGGGCACCTCGAAAAGGTATTAAGATTATGGCTACCGGTGATTGTCTTCATAAGGAATGGATGAAAGAAATACGGAAATGTATACAAATTGATGAAGGGACCTTTGTTCTTGGTGAAACACGATTTATTTTAAGTGTTGAAGTAGAGGATCAACAACGTGTTCATCATTTGATCTATTTTCCTAGTCTATCCGCAGCTGAATCATTTCGAGAACAGATACGATCTCGCTCAAAAAATTTAGATACAGATGGTAGACCCAATATTGCATTACGTGGTGAGGATATCGCAGCAATTGCAAAGGGGGTGGATGCCCTTATAGGCCCGGCTCATGCATTTACACCATGGACCTCGTTATATGCTTATTATACATCGCTTAATGAGTGTTATGGTGAACTAGCGGAGTATATATCTTTTGTCGAATTAGGATTAAGCGCTGATTCAGATTATGCAGATCGTATTAAAGAGTTACAACGATTAACCTTTCTATCAAATTCAGATAGTCACTCTCCACATCCAGTACGACTTGCACGGGAATTTACACAGTTTGAGGTTAAGCAACCAATCTATCAAGAAATTCGTAATGCAATTTTAAGGAAAAAAGGTAATGGGCCTGTGTTAAATGCTGGTTTTCATCCAGAGGAGGGAAAGTATAACGAATCAGCTTGTTTTTCATGTCACACCCATTATACATATGACGAGGCAAAGAAACGACGATGGAAATGTCGATGTGGTAAACAAATTAAAAAAGGGGTAAAGGATCGAATATCCGAACTTGCGACCTACATTCAACCACAGCGCCCCTCTCATCGACCTTCCTATGTACATATTATTCCATTAGCTGAAATAATCGCAAAAGCTGCTGGTATTCGCACACCATTTTCTCAGACGGTAACTAAACGGTGGGATGAATTGATAAGAGCATTTTCTAACGAAATTGAGGTTATGTTGAATGTACCGATTTATGAGCTCATGCGAGTAACTACTCCTGCGGTTGCGGAAGCGATACAGGCATTTCGTGAACAACGTGTTATCATCATTCCTGGGGGTGGAGGTGAATATGGCCAGATTGAACTTCCAGGTAATGATGCGATACTGACGGTATCACTTGGCCCACGGGATTCACAAACCTCACTCTACGATTATACCTAATAATAGTTTTGGGGAATTCGTATGGATTATGAGAAAGCGTGGGGTTGTATATACGAAATTATTACATCAAAAAAAAATGTATTAGAGTCTGTGGTACATTTTTTATATTCGACTTTTTCAGCGTATAGTTGGGTGGGTATATACTTGGTAGACGGTGATGAGTTAGTACTTGGGCCGTGGAAGGGTCAACAGGCTACTGAACATATACGTATTCCAATTGGTATGGGTGTTTGTGGCGCAGCTGCCAAAACAGGGAAAACAGAAGTTGTTGAGGATGTAAAAAAGGATTCCAGGTATCTTGCTTGTTTTTTATCAACTCGTTCCGAAATAGTGGTCCCAATTTGGAAAAATAACTCCGTTGTTGGAGAGATTGATATTGATTCAGATCGTCTAGATGCATTTATTGATGAAGATAAAGAGTTTCTTGAGAGAATTGCTCAGCATCTAGGTGATTTTATCTAGTTTATTATTAATCAGTACTCAAGATCGTCATCATTGCCATACGGCTCAGAAAAGGTTCGTTCATCACAATAGTTTTCATAGGTGTTATGTTCTATTTATGGTTTTCCCACTTTTTATAATTAGAACACTACCATACTGGATAATAAGGTTAAATTGAATTTATTTCTTACATATTTTTATCAAGACAGGACATCTACATATTTTTATAAGGGATTACAATACATTTTCTAAATAAATCTTAAATGGTGATATCATTTCGATAAATAAACCAGTATCTCTACTTATTATCGTACTTGTTAGTATGAGTGCGTTTAGTGGATGTTTTACAGATTCTCAGGGGTCTTCGATATTGATAGTTGATGTTTCAGGAGGAGCTGACTATTTAAAGATACATCAGGCATTAACTGCTGCGCATTCTGGTGATATAATTAAAGTGCGGTCCGGTCAGTATTTTGAATCAATAAATATCACCAAATCTTTGCAGTTTATTGGCTTAGATTCCTCGGTTAGTATTTCAGCAGAGAGTACGAATGTACCTGTTATTTCTATTTTTGCTGATAATGTTACCGTGACGGGCTTTCAAATAACAAATGGCAGTATTGGTATTGAATTACATGGCAATAACTGTACGATTTACTCTAACTATATTGTCAATAATTCTATTGGTATTACTCTTGCTGATAAAACTGAAAATAATCTTATTTATGATAATTATTTTTCAAATAATGTTAATGTAAATGGATCGGGTTTTGCGATTTTTAATATTAGTCAACAGGGCGGGTTGAGTATTATTGGAGGCCACTATTATGGGGGAAATTATTGGCATGATTATCTCGGGTTTGATAGTAATAATGATGGAATTGGTGATACACAAATACCCTTTACTGATGGATTATTATCCACAGATGGTGATTGGCATCCCTTAACAAATCGACAACAACTACCTATTGTCTATATTGACGACTCATATGATATGATGACGGAGGGATGGGGTATCGATTATTTTTCATCCTTAAAAATAGGCGTAGATGCTGTACAAAATAAAGGGACTATTTTTCTTGGATCAGGTACATACTCTGAGACGATACTGATTAATAAAACAGTTACAGTAATAGGTGCTGGTAGTGAAACCACACAACTTATCGCTCCAAATAATCTGGGCTATGATGAAGCGGTAATAACGATATTACAACCACATTGTATACTACAAAATTTTTCGGTTATTGGTTCTGACTTAGCTAAAAAAGGTGTTGGGATTAATATAGAAACAACAGCAAATACATTGTCAAATATAGTGATATCGGGATTTCGTTATGGCCTTCGTTTCTGGTGGGCAAAAGGGGAAAATCATGTTTCTACTATTGAGATTACATCGTGTCACACAGGGCTTTATGGGAGTTATTCCTATGACAATATGATAGTAAGATCGG
>JAHJFH010000372.1 GCA_018824925.1 Thermoplasmatota archaeon | reverse complement strand
CATTAAATACAGAGGATTTTATAGAAAGCATCGTTATAGCCGAAAAAGCTCTCCAAGGAACTGTTGAACGACTAATTGTCAGAAAAAACCCTCTCTCCGTTTTGACTAATCAAATCATATCAATCGTTCTTGAATACGGACAAATCACCCCCCAACGGGTCTATACTATTCTAACCCGATCATATCCATTTTCAACACTCGCACGATCACTCTACGAAAAAATATTGACCCAATTACGCAATCAACGAAGTATCTGGTTTAACGAAGAAAGTTCTGAACTGTATCTTGAAAAACGCATGCAATCCCGCACCTACTTTCTCGATAATATATCAATGATACCCGATGAAAAAACCTATCCAGTCATCGATGTGAGCACACGACGAGCCATAGGTACACTTGATGAAAGTTATGTTCTCACAGCTGGTTTCGAAGGAGAAAAATTCATTTTAAAAGGCAGACCCTGGATGATCCTACAGCGTGAAGAAGATAAAATCCTTGTATCCTCAATCGCAGACATGGGAGAAGCCCCCTCGTGGGTAGGGGAAGACATTCCTGTACCCTATGAAGTAGCAGTTGAGGTAGGGCAACTCAGGGCACAAGCACAACAAAAACAACCCATAACTAATTATCCCTGTGAAACAACCAGTATGCAACAATTCATTGACCTCATAAACGAACAACAAACAAAAGGATTCATTGTCCCAACAGACACCATAATAACTATAGAAATTGAGGAGCGAACCATTATCATTAATGCCTGCTATGGAACCAAAGTAAATGAGACACTTGGCAGAATACTCTCAGCGCTCCTTGCACAAACCATTGGTGAAAGTATCGGAATCACTAGTGACCCCTACCGTATTATCCTAGAACTCCCTGGAAAAATTCCCCCTGATCGATTGAAAACCCTTCTTGAAACCACGACCCCTGAAAGCCTCGATTATTTGCTTGAAACAATTCTTAAAAATTCTACCTACATTCGATGGCAACTTGTCCATGTAGCCAGAAAATTTGGTGCACTCCGAAGAGATTTCGATTACAAAGCCATAGGAAGCAAACGCCTACTAAGCATCTTTGAACACACTCTTATCATGGATGAATCACTTGATAAAATCATATGGGAACGCATGGACATCCCAAACACAAAAAAAATTCTATCAAACATACAAACTGGAAACATTACCATTCACATACAACCAATCTCACCCATAGGATGCCAAGGATTTGAAACCATCCGAGGACTCATGGTCCCCCAACGCGCTGACCGAACCATTCTCATGGCACTAAAAAACCGGTTAGAGGACACTACCATAACCCTTGCCTGTACAAACTGCTATCACACTTGGGATACCCACGTCAGCCGTACCCCTAAAAAACCACAGTGTCCGCAATGCAAAGCCATAAAAATCGCGGTTCTACGTCGACATCATAGCCAGGACGCAAAACTCCTTAGTAAAAAACATCCAACCCCCGAAGAACGAAAAATATTACAACGACTTAACAAGAACGCTAGCCTCATTCTCAGTTACGGTCACCCAGCAATTCTCACATTAGTCGCACGAGGCATTGGACCAGATACCGCTGCTCGCATACTCCGTCGATTTGACAGACGTGATCTCGAAAAATCTGAGGAAGAGCAATTAAATCTCCTAAGAAGCATATTACATTCGGAGATACAATATGCTCGCACCAGAGGTTTTTGGGATACCTAATATTACATAAGAAAAGAAAAATCTTTACAAACCCTAGAAGGTTCTAAATGTGAACATGGATTTCTACCAAGAGATAACCCAACTACTCCTATCTAATCAAATAACCTCAAAAGATACCTTACATAAAACCAAAATAAAACTCTGTAAAAAATATAAAATCAACATAGTCCCACCAGATAGTGATATTCTCAGTCGTCTACCAAAACATATCCCTGCAACACACCCTGCGTTTGCACTATTACAGAAAAAACCGATGAGAACCATATCTGGTGTAGCTATTGTTGCAGTTATGACGTCACCAGCTCCCTGCCCACATGGACGCTGTACACCATGTCCTGGAGGACCTGACCATTGTACTCCCCAAAGCTATACTGGCCACGAACCAGCTGCCCTTCGAGCGGATCTCCATGGATTTGATCCCTATCAACAAACCATAAATCGTATCAATCAATTACAAGCAATTGGCCATCCAACCAACAAAATCGATCTCATAGTCATGGGAGGAACCTTCACTGCACGTCATCCAGCATATCAGGAATGGTTTATACGACGATGCATTGATGCCTTCAACCTACAAGAATCAACCTCTTTGCAACAAGCCCAGCATTTTAATGAGCACGCAGCTGCTCGATGTATTGGAATCACCATTGAAACCCGTCCAGATTGGTTTCGACTTCAACATTGTGACCATTGTTTAACCTTAGGAGCAACACGCATGGAAATTGGTGTACAGACAATCTATGATCATGTTTTACAACTCATAGAAAGAGGACACACCGTAACAGATACAATATATGCTACAAGAATAGCAAAAGATGCAGGATTTAAAATATGCTATCACCTCATGCCCGGTCTCCCCGATACAACACCTGAAATGGATATAGAAATGATAAGAACAATATTTGCGGACGCCCGCTTCAAACCCGATATGCTCAAACTCTACCCCACCCTCATCATGGAAGATACCAAACTCTACCACCTCTGGAAACAACACAAATATCAACCATTAACCACCTCACAAGCCATTCAACTAATCGCACAAATGAAAACATATATCCCCGAATGGGTACGCATTCAACGCATCCAACGTGATATACCAGCACCCCTTATCAAATCAGGTGTCACAAAAAGCAATCTCAGACAATGGGTTCTTAATGAAATGAAAGCACATGGGACACAATGTCGTTGTATCCGCTGTCGAGAAATAGGACATCGTTCACTCACCACCGACATATGCTACGAAGATCTCTCCGTCGAAACAAAAATACATCGATATGAAGCAAGTGGTAGCACCGAAATATTTCTCTCAATTGAAGACAAAAAACAAGATTTACTCCTTGGATATCTCAGACTCCGCGATATAACTCAATCACATCGCTCTGAACTCAGTAGACATCCCTGTATGCTCATTAGAGAATTGAAAATCGTAGGAAAAGAACTCCCTCTCGGAACACATACCTCATTAGCAACACAACATCGTGGCTATGGAAAAACCTTAATTAACACTGCTGAAAAACTATGTAGCGAAGATTTTGATAAAACCAAACTTTTTGTTCTTAGTGGCATCGGGGTTAAACCATATTACCGGGAGCTCGGTTTCAAAAACAAAGGCATCTACCTTCAAAAGATAATTACCTAATACTGTAGCTATCAATGCAGACATCTACATTTTTTCCAAACCTATATAAACAACCCTTTTAATTCCCCAGTCCACAATGCAATATGGGGAGAGGCATGTACGAATTTGTATGGCATTGGAATAGCGGAGATAAAAAGATTTTTACAAGAAAAACAGAAGTTGCTGAAAAAGCAATGAAGGACGGATTTATCGTCATGGGTGTCCGTTTAAAGCCATCCATTATGCGATATTAAACTTCAGCGCTTCACCCCCCTTTTTTTTAAATGATTACTTGTAAAATATAACCTAACGGAAATTATAAATGATGGATTTGTATTATTCTCCTGTTTATGACTGATCTCGATTACAGTAATCTCCTTAAACGTGCAAGCAGTCTCACCGCTGTCGAACGTATTGAAGATGAGCGTTTTAAAATACCCAAGGTCGATATTTTCTATGAGGGGAATACCACAGTTTTACGAAATTTTGATAAAATCGTTCAGATATTAAACCGTGAGGCAACTCATTTATTAAAATATTTTTTAGGGAATGTTGGAACTGCAGGCGAAGTATCAGGTGGACGTCTTATTTTTCAGGGTAAGATACCGGTAAAAACCTTACAGGATAAATTAAATGATTACATCGACACCTATGTACTCTGCTCCGAATGTAATCGTCCCGATACTCATCTTATGAAAAAAGGACGAACGATTCTAATCCGCTGTGATGCCTGTGGTGCAATCCATTCCATCAAATCGATGAAAAAACGGCAGACATCCTCACCTATTGAAACCCTTAAAATGGGTTCTGAGTATGAGCTTACGATTAAGGATATAGGAAAACGTGGTGATGGGGTTGCTTTCTTTGATAAATACATTGTGTATGTCACTGGAGCAGTTAAAGGATCGACCGTTAAAGTAAAAATTGACAAAATCTCGGGCAATGTTGCATTTGGCAGAATTGTTTAACCACAGAAATTGTCGGATATTTTTATAGAAAATTATTTAAGTTAGACAGCTATTAGTGGCTAATGCGTCAGACATTTGATGTCGATCGGCCATTTATTGTATATACATGCTATGACTATCGATACATCAATTAGGCGCCAAAATGACGCACGCAAAAAAAAGAAGGAAATGTGAGGAGCAAGAGGAGATCCAATGCAAACAGTCCGTATCACCATACGCTTACCAAAGATCTGTATTGATCAAATAGATCTTTTCCTTAAATCGGGAGATTTTCTTACCCGATCTGAAGTGATACGGCATGCTTTGAACGAGTACCTCAACAATCACGCCGGAAGAATAATAGAGAAAAACAGGAAACTGGAAGAAGTTTCCAAACTCGGCAACTATGTTGAGGCTATGGAACCTTACATGACCAAATAAGAACTCCAAATAAGAAGGGGATGGGATGCGCCCCTACAACATGGAAGGACGCCCGGATGCACTCATGGCGTCCTTCCAACTACCAGCTTTAGGAGGAATGGAACGGATGGCCAAAAACAATAACAATAACAACAACCAGTCTTTTATTGAGGCTGCAATAAAGAATAAGGCAGAGGAAGAAAGCAAACTTGTTATGGATGACAACATGTTTGGTACCCCACGAATCATAATAGTTGGTTGTGGTGGTGCTGGTGGAAACACCATAACCCGATTACAAAAACTTGGTGTTAAAGGAGCTGAAACTATTGCTATTAACACTGACAAGCAAGCGCTTGATTTGGTTGAAGCTGATCATAAAATTCTGATAGGAAAAACCATTACCCGTGGACTTGGTGCTGGCGGCTATCCTGAGGTAGCTGAACGTGCCGCACGAGAATCTGCACATGAGATTGAAGAATTAATTAAGGATGCTGATTTAGTATTTGTTACCGCAGGTATGGGTGGAGGAACTGGAACCGGTTCTGCACCAGTCGTAGCTGAACTTGCAAAGAAAAATGGAGCCATCGTTACCTGTATGGTATCCACACCATTTAATGTAGAACGTGCTCGATTAGTGAAAGCAGATGAGGGACTAGATCGTTTACGCATGAAAGCGGATAGCACGGTTGTCTTAGACAATAACCGGCTACTTGAATTCGTGCCAAATCTACCAATAAATCAGGCATTTTCAGTAATGGATCAATTAGTTGCTGAAACGGTAAAAGGTATTTCTGAAACTATTACCGTCCCGTCATTGATTAACCTAGATTTTGCAGATATGAAAACCATTGTTGATTCAGGTGGTCTCTCCGTAATGCTTTGGGGAGAAGCTGATGAAGATTCTGGCGTTGACGCTATTGTCAAAGAGGCCTTGAATCATCCACTCTTAAACGTCGATTATACTGGTGCTACCGGTGCATTAGTTCATATTACTGGTGGCCCAAATATGAGTCTGAAGTATGTGCAAGATGTTGCCAAGACCTTGACACAAGATATGGATTGCTATGCAAATGTGATTTTAGGTGCCCGTGTATTACCCGAATTTGAGGGAAAATGTCGTGTTATGGCCATTATGACTGGTGTTCAGTCACCAAATCTTCTCTGTTCGAATTTTGAACGACGAATGGAGATCGTTCCAACAAAAAATGTAGTAGCAAATCCTAAAGTAAATATCGATTTTGTTCGATAGAAAAAAACATGTCTGCTACTGCGTTCAGCAGTAGCTATCATTTTTTCTTATTTTTATTCTTGATTTAACCGAGAAATAACATTGCGGATAGTATCAATATTAAAAGGTTTTGGGATATAATCAATAATAAATGGCTCAAGACCATGCATTTTTCCTGGTTGATGGGTTCCCTGTGCAGTAATTACTACAATTTCAACATTATTTATCAGACCCTGTCGGTTAATTTCTCGTATTGTATCCCATCCATCCATTTCTGGCATCATAATATCAATAAGAAGAATTCCATGGAATCCTTGTTGAATTCGATGAATACAAGCCGATCCTGAATTTGCGGTAAAAACAACCTGATCTCGAATATTTAATATTTGTTTTATGGTAAAAAGTATGTCTTTATCATCATCAACAACTAATATATCTTTGGGCATTCTATCACTTCATAGATACTTTCTATTAGTATTTATCAGATTTATTTTGTGAAAATCACGTTATTTAAATATACCGTGGAAAAATGTCGCTCTGGAAAAAATAGAAAGATAAGTTTTAAGAAGTGTTTGTTATTCAACGATGCAGTCATGGGCCCATGAGGTAGTCTGGATATCCTTCTGGCCTTCGGAGCCGGATACTGGGGTTCGAATCCCCATGGGTCCGTACCCTCTAACTGAGAGCTCTTACGTGATGCATCTTGTACCTAGGATTTTAAATAAAGATATCTGTATTG
>JAHJFH010000371.1 GCA_018824925.1 Thermoplasmatota archaeon | reverse complement strand
CTCGAAGCCATCGATGAGACTGAACATCTTGTCGCATCTGGTGAACGTGGTCATATTGTACTCACCCGCCTATGGGGGCAGGGGACACCTATTATTCGTTATACAGGCATGGATGATTGGGTCACCCTCGATTATGATCAGTATCCACTCTGTGAATTCACGAGCCCTGCGTTTACAAAACCTGTTGAAGGACGTATGCGGGCAAATATTATCCTCCCTAATGGAAAAATATTTCCCCCAGGCGCATTCTGTTTTATTTCCCCGGTACTTCATGATCTACAAACCTATAAAGTCAAACAATTCCAGATTATTCAAAACAAGATAGACGATATTGAAATACTCCTTGTAATTGATGAGGATCTACGAAACACGGGGCCTTCTTTTGATGCGATTGCTAAAAAAATAACTGAAATATATCAACAAAAGACAGGCCCTAATGTACACATCCACGTTAGAGAGGTAGCACATATCCCGTCTCATAGTAAAACAGGTAAGCCAGCCCCAATCGTTATTTCTCATGTTGATCCTAACGAAGGTACAAGACTACTGGAGTGACCTCAATCCTGTTATCCGAATGGTTTATATTTTAAATGATCATTCACAGCAGGCACTGTGATTCCTATGACCCATCAAATCTACAATTTCTATGCAGGTCCTGCAACCTTACCTCTACCGGTCTTACAGAGAGTACAAAAAGAATTATTAAATTTCGAAGGAACAGGTATGTCTGTTCTTGAAATATCACACCGATCAAAAGAATATGATGCGGTCCATAAAAAAGCATCCCAACTTTTAAGGGAGCTTATGGGGATTCCGGACAATTACAAAATTCTTTGGCTACAAGGCGGTGCTTCGACTCAATTCTTTATGGTACCTCTTAATCTACAACAAACCGGAAAACCAATGGAATACGTCCATACAGGAATCTGGTCTAAAAAAGCGATCAAAGAAGCAAAACTCTATGGATCAGTAAATATCGTTGCCTCATCTGAAGATCAAAAATTTACGTATATCCCTAAAAATGTTGAGTTTACTAAAAACACATCATTTGCTCATATCACGGGAAATGAAACAATTGGGGGTATCGAATGGCAGCAGTGGCCAACCGTCCCAAAAGAGGTACCACTGGTTTGTGACATGTCTTCAAATCTTATGGATAAAGTTATTGATGTCAAGAAATTTGGTGTTATCTATGCTGGTGCACAAAAAAATCTTGGTCCTGCGGGAGTTACCGTAGTAATTGTTCGAGATGATCTTCTAACGCGGGTTCCTGAAAATACACCAACGATGCTAAAATGGAAAACACATGCTGATAAGGATTCATTGTTTAACACATGTCCCTGTTTTTCAATTTATTTCTGTGAACGTGTTCTTGAACATCTAAAAACACTTGGTGGAATTACGGTGATGGAGAAGCAAAACCGGAAAAAAGCAAAACTGATCTATGATGTTATCGATAACTCCCATGGATTTTATAGGGGTGTTGCTCAGAAAGATTCCCGATCGCTTATGAACATCACGTTTAATCTTTCAACCCCTGAACTAGAAGCCAGTTGCGTTGAAGAAGCAAAAAAGAACGGTCTTATTGGACTAAAAGGACATCGGGATGTAGGTGGTATGAGAGCTTCGATATACAATGCGATGCCACTTAAGGGTGTTGAAAAACTTGTTGAATTTTTAAAAGAATTCAAGGAGCAACACGAATAATCAAACAACCCTACCTTGCCCTCTTTAATAGTTTCATTGACCCCATATTTTGCTTTATATGTTATTAGTCATATGCCCGGATATCATGACGTGAGATACGGGGGACATGCCAGCCGCTGATTGCTGGCATTTCTGCCACATTTTTTTTATCGATAACTATCTAATGATGGTGATTTTATATGTTGTAATAATGTTTGACTGGTTTTCCAGGAATGTCGTACTTGTGGGGGTAATGAATGATATTTATTAACCCAGGCTCTGAGGAATTCTTTGGTAATGGGGTCTGCAGGGTATCCACTTCCCATGGGTAGTGAGAGTTGTTTTGATAATTGTTTTTCAATATCGGCTACTAACTCATCTCGTATGGTTTTAGCTATTATGGATGCAGCACTGACAATGGGGTAGCGGGCATCGGCTTTATGTTCAGAAATAATGGTTGGTTTATAGGTTAATTGTGCGAGGATGTGATCAGCAAAGCGTTGTTCTTTTACATCAGCTGAGTCTACATAACAAATTGGGGGTTGGATTGTATTTATTACTTTGCTGAATGCATAGACTTCGAGTTGATTGAGCGTCATTGTTCTTCGCATGGTATCAATGTCTGATGCTGGTATGGTAAGTACTTTCCAATGGGATGCAATTTTTTTTATCTCTTTAGCAAGGTTTTCCCGTTTTTTGGGGGTAAGGGTTTTTGAGTCACGAAGGCCAAGGTGGGTAAGATCTGTAG
>JAHJFH010000370.1 GCA_018824925.1 Thermoplasmatota archaeon | reverse complement strand
CGTTCATCTCTTTTTCCAATAAACATTTATTATAAATCCAGTAAACTTTTCCCCTGTTGGTACGAATACTGAACCTCATCCACCAGCAGATAAATGCTTGATTGCAGAGTATTTATATACAAAGTCAGTCATAATTACTTGGTAGATTCTTTGGGAGGAACCCTCATGACCTGTAGACTGATCGTGTTTGGTATTATTTTAGCATTACTTGTCAGTTGTCTAGCTGGTCTGGGGTTGACTCCCGATCTTGAAGAGTCAGCAGAGTCTCTTGAGCCATATTTGTTTGAGCGTTCTGTGTATGATTGTTATAACCTTTCTGAAATCCCTTCGTATCTTAAAGATATCTCATTAACTGCTGATGAAGAAACATTTACTACCTCTGGATTCCCTCCAAATCAGAATACAGTATCCACAAACAGTGGTGGGGTGATGAACAGCTCATGGCCCATGTACTGCCATGATACACGTCATACAGGTTTGAGCCCGTTTAGCACGGCTGATAATCCAGGTGTGGAGATATGGCGATTCAAACAAGATGCAAATGATTTTGTCAGAGGATCACCCATCATTGATGGTGGTGGTGTTATTTATTTTGGTGCTTCGGATTTTTATGCCATCTATCCCAATGGGACACGAAAATGGAAATATAATACAGTCAGCGGAATTCGCTCGTGCCCCGCAATGGGCGTGGACGGAACCATCTATATTGGAACTACGGGTGGTGATGAAAAATATTTATATGCGTTTACTGCAAATGGTACATTATTATGGACATATCCAACTGGGGATGTATATTCCTCACCAGTAATCGGTGAGGATGGAAGCATCTACTTTGGTGACCAAAGCCAAAACATCAATGCACTGTATCCCAATGGTACGGTGAAATGGCGGTACAAAACCGATCATGTCGTGTATTCCTCTCCCGCAATAGGAGATGATGGCGCCATTTATTGCGGATCGCATGACACGTATCTCTATGCACTATACCCCAACAATGGTACACTCAAGTGGCGATACAAAACCGATCATTGGATACGAACCAGTCCCTGTATCGCTGAGGATGGCACGATCTATGTCGTATCCCTAGATAATTATCTACATGCCGTTAATCCTGATGGAACCGTGAAATGGATGACTAATGTCGGTAGTGGTACCTCACCGACCATTGATCAGAATGGTATTATTTATTGCGGATACAGTGACCTCTATGCCATTAATCCATTGAATGGTTTTGTATTGTGGGTGTTTGACCCTGGGCCCAGTAGGACAATCCGTGGAGCCACTCCCTGTCATTCCGCCGATGGCACCACTTATTTTGGTACCCATATCGGCGATTACGGTGGTGGTGAGATCATTGCGGTGAATCCCGATGGGACGGAGCGATGGCGGAAACAGATTGCGAACGAATATGTTGACTCCGCACCGGCCATTGCTGCTGATGGAACCATCTATGTTGGATCAGCATGTGATGAAAATGGACAAGGCCGAGGATATCTTCATGCATTTGGCAAGGGACCCTTATGGGTAGATGCAAACGGCCCCTATACCGGTGTTATCACCAAAACCGTGCAGTTCAACGGAGACATCTTCGGGGGATTACCACCATACAATTGTAGTTGGGAGTTTGGTGATGGGAACACCTCAACACTTGAGGACCCCCAACAGGCATACACCCATCCAGGCACATATAATATTTCGTTCACCGTGTTTGATGCGGAGGGTAACAGCAGCACTGACACGACATTGGTTACAATTTCTTCGCCACAGCCGCAGGTGAGTATCACCCGGCCGGTGAAAGGTCTGTATTATCGGGATGTGTTGGTTCGCACCTTTTCTCGTGATCGTCTTCCCTTGCTTATTGGCGGGATCACGATTGAGGCAGTGGTTGCACCAGACTATCTGGGATTTGATCATGTGGAATTCATTGTTGATAATGTGATGATGTTGTCTGATGATACTGAGCCATATAGTTTCTATTGGGACCAGTTTTCGTTTTCCACACATACCCTTATGGTCAAAGCGGTGGATGGGTATGGGAACAGTGCAGTGGATGAGGTAACTGTATGGAAGTTCTTCTGATGAATTGTTTCATATGAAGATAGGGACATATACTCTGATGTGGTAGCATTTAAATACTACGTTTGGTATATATTATCTGATACTATGGGAGGAATATGCCATATGTATAACAAAATATGGAAAAAAGGATTTGTTCTTGGGGTGATAGCAGTCTTTGTTTTTATGTCAATAGCTCCATCTAGTAATGGACGATTAATCACACCAAAAAATACTGCATTTAGCACTTGTGAGGATCACCCATGTGCTGATATCGTTGTCAGTATTACCTATCCTGAAACTGCTGTGTATATGAATGGTCAAAAACTATTCCCTTTTTTTGTGCCTTTGATTTTGCATGGTGTAACATATGTTCTTACGGTGATTGAAACAACAGTAGAAATTGAAAGGGTAGAATTCTGGATCAATGGTGTGCTCCAATTTGTTGATGATGCAGTACCATTTGATGGATTTTTTCCGTTTGAGGCGAACCCGTTATCACGAACCGAGGTAACGGTATATGCCTATACCCTTGATGGCGCTCAAGGTAGTGATTCAATCGTGATATGGAGGATTTTCTCCTAAATCATATGATTTAACCAATGTGAGGTTATATTCTCCCTGTTGATAAGGATGCATAATTACATTTGGTCATGTTTTAATGTATTGTTTTGCCAGAGTATTTATATACAATACAAACCATATTTATCACTGATCTGTACTGGGGGGCTATGCAACTGACCACAAAAACTCTTCCCATGCTTGTTGGAGTTATTCTACTTTTTT
>JAHJFH010000369.1 GCA_018824925.1 Thermoplasmatota archaeon | reverse complement strand
CGAAATGTAATGATATCTTTATTATTAAATATTTCCACATATCCATATGTTAAAAAAAGTCCAATGTGAAATCTTTGCTTTTTATAGAATGTGTGAGCATTCCTAGAGAGATTCTATCAGTAAACACTACATAGTTTTTAATGTTGTTTTTGGTTATCCCACCAGAACATTCTATGATTGTTTTTGGTGAAATAGAACGTATTTTTTTCGCTACCTTTTGTGCTGCGGATGCAGTAAAGTTATCAAGCATTATAATATCCACATGATGCTTAGCCGCAGTTAATGCATCCTTTACAGTTTCCACTTCAATCTCAATAGCATGGTTGGGTAGAGTGTTACGTACCTTTTCTATTGCGGTGGTTACTGATCCAATGAGATGCAGATGATTATCTTTAATGAGAATGGCATCATAGAGTCCAAAACGATGCGGGGCACCACCACCAATAACCACCGCCTTTTTTTCATAGGTTCGAAAACCGGGGGTTGTTTTTCTGGTAGCCATGATTTGTATGTTGGGGTTTATCTTCTTACAGATTGTGACAAGTTCTCGAGTTTTTGTAGCAATACCGCTCATTCTCCCGAGTATGTTTAAAGCTAATCGCTCGATAAGAAGAATATTTCGCGCTGATCCTGCTATGATAAGGATTTGTTGATTTGGTTTCACCTGCGTCCCATCCTTGACACAATTATGGATGGAACACCCTGCATTCGTAAAAAGATAGGTGGCCTCCTCAATTCCGGCGATGATACAGGATTGTTTAGCAATTATTTTTGCTTGAACGCTTTCATTGGTGAATAATGTATCTGAGGTAATATCACCGATATCGCCGAGATCCTCCTTTAGATACCTGGTTAATTCATCCATAGCAATACGTTTTATAATCACCTGTTGCTATAATGTTTTTGGTACTTACTATGAAATTGGGAATTATTGGCTGTGGAGCTATTGGTACAGATGTTGCGTTAGCTGCTGATAAAATGTCTGAAATTGAACAGATTTTTTTACATGATATTAACCAAATATCTGCTCAGAAATTACGCCAACAGCTAAAAAAGGGGAAGGTTGCGACAGTTGCTGAGTTCATTCAAAAGGTTGATGTCGTATTTGAAGGGGCATCACAGGAAGCAGTCGAGCAATATGCTGAAACGATTTTATCTGCAGGCATTGATTTTATTGTCATGAGTGTCGGGTCATTATTCGATGATCAACTCAGAAATAAATTAATAAAAAGTGCGCGTGAACATCGCTGTAAAATGTATATACCATCTGGTGCGGTATGTGGGATTGATGGTTTAATGTCTGCAAGTGTGGATGTGATTGATGAGGTAACCTTAGTAACGACTAAACCACCGGCTTCGCTGGGGAAAAAATATACCAAACGCACGGTAGTTTTTGATGGGGTTGCACGGCAGGCTGTAACAGAATTTCCTAAAAATATTAATGTAGCTGCGAGTGTTTCTTTAGCAGGAATTGGGTTTGACCGTACCAATGTTAAAATTGTTGCCGATCCTGTTGCCACCCGTATAAATCATAAGATTTTAGCACATGGGAAATTTGGTCGGTTGCGTGCTGAGGTTGAAAATATGCCAAACCCAAAAAACCCGAAATCAAGTTATATGGCTTCATTATCAGCCATTGCTACCTTAAAACGTATTGTCAGTCCTATTCAAATTGGTGTATAATTTCCTATGAAATACGGTATTTATTTATGAAAATAATCATTTGGTATTGATTGTGTGGCTATGGTATTTGAAATAAAGGCTCGAGATGCCGCTGGTCGGTTGGGGAAATTTTCTACACCCCATGGTACTATTACTACCCCTGCTTTACTTCCAGTGATAAACCCCAATAAACTTTTAATTTCACCTCAAGAACTTCAACAACAATTTGGTATTGAAATCCTCATTACTAATTCGTATATTATTTATAAAGATTCAAACCTTCATCAACATGCTTTAGAGAATGGTTTACATCATCTCCTTAATTTTTCCGGACCAATAATGACAGATTCTGGTGCCTTTCAATCGTATGTATATGGATCTGTTTCAATTGATCCACTGGAAATAGTTCGATTTCAGCATGATATTGGCTCAGATATTGGGACTATTCTCGATATATTCTCAAAACCTGATCAAACAAAAGGTGAAGCGCGAGCTGCTGTTCAAGAAACCATAAAACGAGCGAAAATGAGTGTTTCTGAGAAAAAAGAAATGTTGCTCGCACTACCAATTCAAGGTGCATTATATCCTGATTTACGAACATTATGTGCACAAAAAATGAGTCAATTAGATGCTGGTGTGTTTCCCATTGGGGGTGTAGTTCCTCTCATGGAGGGGCAACGTTATGCCGATCTTGTCCATGTGATTCTAGCTGCAAAACAGGGACTTGACCCTTCAAAACCCGTTCATCTCTTTGGAGCTGGCCACCCCCTACTCTTCCCCCTTGCAGTAGCATTAGGCTGCGACTTATTTGACTCTGCATCCTATGCCAAATTTGCTCAGGATAATCGACTACTTTTTTCATGGGGTACGGAACATCTATCCAATCTCACGGAACTGCCCTGTTCATGTCCCATATGCTCAAAATATTCCGTAGAAGAGCTACTGCAAGAAACACCCATGAGTCGTACCCAACTTCTAGCGAAACACAATTTGTATGTATGTCAGGCTGAAATTCGACACATTCGTACCGCAATTACTCGTGGGAATCTCTGGGAACTTGTTGAACAACGAGCAATACAAAACCCCTATCTTTTTAATGCAGTCCATCAACTAAAAAAAACTAGCTATTTCAAATGGCTGGAACAACAAGAATCCATTACCAAAGATGCTGCACTCAAATATTCGGGAACGTTTACTATTTATCAACCGCTACTAAGACGCCTCAACCATCGCCTATTAACCCACTATACACCTCCCTCACAAAATGCTCTCATACTACCTCCAACACAATCACCATATTTTAAGCGATATCAAAATGAAATCCAAGCAATTCTTCAAAAAGATCCTACTACCACTATACTGATGAATAGCCCCATGGGGCCTGTTCCTTTGGAATTGGATGAAATGTATCCATATGCTCAATCAGAATTCCCCGAGAATCCTGATGGAGAAACACGATTGATCACTAAAAAATTTATACAGAAATTCATCAAACATCATCATTTTAATGAAATAAACCTGATAGATGTACTTCTCAAGCATAATGATCTTACAAACATTATTACTCTCCTTGACATACGCAGAGTTGCAGCTGTTGCAGATATGCAATTTGGTAAGGGATATGGAAAGATCCTTTTACAACCCCCCGTTGAAATTCTAAAAAGCAAAAAAACAGGCAAAATACGACGTGTATTATCAAAAAATCATCATGTACTCTCCATGCGCGCTCAAGATGGTCTATTTACTCTGAAAATTGCTGGAGGAACCGCATTACATAAGAATTGTTCCCCTCCATTTTTACGTGTGGTTGTTGATGACGAGGCATCACCATTTGTACAAGAGGGAAAAAGCGTATTCAGTAAATTTGTCGTAAGTTGTGATCCAAACCTTCGCCCCTATGATGAATGTCTTATTGTTGACCAAAACGATACTCTTTTAGCAGTCGGCCGATGTCTTCTCACCGCGCAAGAAATGCAATCATTTACAGTAGGTGTGGCAGTAAAGACACGAGAACACATATCCGTATAAAAAATCGCTTCAAAAATCACGGATCTCTTATCGACAATCATCGAGAGAAACAGGCACAATTTTAAAAACAAGTAACATGTTTCAGGGTCCACCCTATACTCAGAGATGATAAAAATGACTCAACAAGAAAAAACTTCACAGGTATCAGGTTTTTATAAACTCTCGATTAAAAAACGGATTGAATTTGTAAAACAATTTGCTGGATTGAATCAAGAGGAAACAAAATTATTTGCTTCTGCTCTTGATGAAGCAACTGCAGATCGTATGATTGAAAATGTTCTTGGGACTTTTGAACTACCGTTAGGAATTGCTGTGAATTTCAAAATTAATGGTAAAGAATATCTTATCCCGATGGCAACAGAAGAATCAAGTGTTGTTGCTGCTGCGAGTAATGCAGCGAAAATTGCTCGACTCCATGGAGGGTTTACCACGGAGAGTACTGAACCGCTTATGATAGGACAGATGCAACTATTAAATGCCCCTGATGTGGTACAAGCTGCTGAGGAAATCCTCAGCAACAAAGATAAACTCCTTGGATTAGCAAATGCTCAGGATAAAATCCTTGTTAACCTAGGTGGTGGTGCAAAGGATCTAGAAGTACGAATTCTTGATAGCCCCCTAGGTAAAATGATTGTCACACATCTTATAGTCGATGTTCGTGATGCCATGGGAGCAAACGCAGTAAACACCATGTGTGAAGCACTTGCTCCATTAATAGAAGAATTAACTGGAGGTAAAATCCGTCTTAAAATTCTATCAAATCTTGCCGATAAACGTCTTGTTCGAGCACGTGCCGTTTTTGATAAAGAAAAATTGGGTGGCGATAAAGTCGTTGATGCATTTCTACAATCATACACGCTTGCCGTGATTGATCCATATCGAGCCGCAACTCACAATAAAGGAATTATGAATGGTATCGACTCATTAATAATAGCAACTGGAAATGATTTCCGTGCCATTGAAGCAGGAGCACATTGTTATGCCGCACGAGATGGTTGTTATACATCGCTGACGAAATATTATAAGGATAAAAATGGTGATTTAGTTGGTGAGATTGAGTTACCCATGGCTGTTGGAATTGTGGGTGGCGCAAGTAGTATGCACCCAAAAGCGAAGCTTTCAAAGAGAATCCTTGGTATCAAATCAGCCCAAGAACTCGGGGAGATCGTTGCTGCACTTGGTTTAGCACAGAATTTCGCGGCAGTCTATGCATTATCCACCGTTGGAATCCAAAAAGGTCACATGTCATTACATGCAAAAAATATTGCTGTTATGGCCGGTGCAACAGGAAATCTTATTGATAAAGTGGCTGATCAACTCGTCAAAGAAAATAAGATAAAACTTGATCGAGCAAAGGAACTCGTTGCTCAGTTCACTTAATACCTTCCGCAATATCCTCGATGTCCCGTTCGCAATAATAACAGCGAATTCGGGGAGGATCATCTTGTACCAATAAAAAACGACTTTGTACTGGTTCACGAGCATTGGAGATACAGGTTGGGTTAGAACAGGTTACAATACCAATGATTTCTCGGGGTGGGTGTACGGTGCGTTTCTCAATAACCTCATAATTACGGATAATGTTGATGGTGGCTTTTGGTGCGATCAGGGCGATTTTGTCAACTTCTTTCGTATCTAATTCCCGATTTTCAACCTTGACAATATCTTTCTTCCCCATACGACTATTAACATTTATTGCAACACTTACGACTGATGTGGTGGTTTCAGGTATTTTTAGAACCCGTAGTACTTTTAACGCAAGACCGGGTGAGATATGATCAATAACAGTTCCGTTCTTAATTGGAGTAATTTTCAATTTTTTCATATGAGTGTCCCTCCAAAAATAAGTGATAATAAAGCCATTCGAACCGGTACACCGTTAAAGGCTTGTTTGAAGTATAGAGCATGAGGTGTTAAATCAACTGATGAATCAATTTCAACAATCCTTGGTAGTGGATGCATAATTATGAGATTTTCTTTCGCATGTTTCAATAATTCCAGATCGATTTTATAGGTTCCTACCACTCGATTATATTCCTCAGCATCTGGGAAACGTTCCCGTTGTATTCGGGTGACATATAAAACATCAGCATCTTTGATAGCTCTTTCAAGATTCGAGGTGTTGTTTAGATTCACTCCAAATTCTTTACATTCTTGAATGACTTCTTTTGGCATGCGAAGACTTTCAGGTGAGACAAAGGTTAGTTCAGCACCAAATAATGCCAACGCATAGGCAAGTGAATGTACAGTCCTCCCATATTTTAAATCACCTACTAAGACGACATGATTGCCCTCGATTTTATTTTTTTCAGTTTTAATTGTAAACAAATCTAATAGACATTGAGTAGGATGTTGTCCCGCTCCATCACCCGCGTTAAGCACTGGTGCTTCTGAAAATTCTGCTGCCAGCCGTGCAGCACCCTCCTGTGGATGCCGAACAACGATTGCATCGCTATACGCATCAGCCATACGTATCGTATCTGCTAAACATTCACCTTTTTTCTGAGATGTTGCGGACGGATCTGCAAACCCTATGACCTGGCCTCCAAGACGATGCATTGCGGATTCAAAACTTAGTCGAGTTCGGGTGCTTGGTTCAAAAAAAAGAGTGGATAGAATCTTATCTGAGAGAATTATGGTATTCTTTTTTCCTTTTGCATAGGGCACCATTTTTTGAGCATATGACAAAATTGAGGTAATCTCCGCCTTAGAAAAATCTTTAATAGAAATTACGTCCCGATGTTGGAATTCCATCGCTATCAAAAATATGCAAATCAGGTGGTGCTTTAAGAACGTTTGGAGATGTAGAAAATATATAAAGTTAAATTTTTACTTTTAAGATTTTTTTAAAACCGAATACTAAATAACCCATTAATACGATACAACAGAGGCACTCTATCTTAAGAATAAGGAATATGTTAATATATCTCTGAACTATACTAATGGGCGGTGTTATGGAAGAGGATGCAAAATCAAAATCGTCTGATATTGAAAAATTGAGGAAGATTTTGGACAACCCATTTGATAATTCATTAAGGAAAAATCTTTCTAAAGATAAAAACCTTGATTCTATTCGACGTCGACTCACTGGTGAAACACCCGATGAACCCACACCAACAGATACCCAAGCACAACATTATGTTCACAAATCAACAAATTTTGAACCGCGCGTTACCATCCATTCTATGGAAAAACCACGTCCGCAACCACCCCCAGTTTCTCCACCTTCAGAAGAACCAGTCACACCAGAAAAGGAACCCGAAATGCAACCCGATGAACTCCTCGAAATTGAAAAACCAACAACATCACCATCACAGGAATTCTTGAAGATACAACCACCTGAGGAAACCACTTCGGAGAAGGATGTAACACCATCCGAACAACAAGAAACCTCTGATCAACATTTAACAAATTCAAACCTTCCCGAATGGAAACCTGTAGAGGAAAAAGACGAATTACCAGAATTTGAACCGGTAAATTCCGAACCAGAACCAGAGATACCCAAACCATTCCCACCAGAAGAGGAAAAGGAAAAAAAATTCTCCATAGTTTCTGAAGAACCACCGAAACCACAGACCACACCCACAGAAATATTTTCATCTATTCCATCTATTACCTCTGAACAAGCCCATGCATTACAAAATAAAGGATATCGTTCCATTGATGATCTTAAAAAAGCCTCTGTATCTGATCTCACTCAAATTACTGAAATAAAAAAGAAAGATGCTAAAAAAATTAAAAAAGATCTCGAAAACTACCACAGCCCCCCCTTGCAAGATCAACCCCTACCCCAAGAAACCATCCCACAACCTCCTACACCATCAAACCACCAACCTGAAAAACTATCAAAAACATCGAACGAAACCTCATGGGAGCCCATCCAATTCACCCCCACCCCACCAGGAAACCTATCAAAACTAATCGAAGAAAAAGACTACCTCATCCAATCACTCCAAACAGAACTTACCCATACAAAAGACCAACTCAAAGAACGAACAACCTCCAACGAAACCGCACAACAAAACCTACAGACTACCACCACAGAATATCAACAACAAATCAATGACCTTACCACCCAATTATCAAATAAAAAAAGCGAGATCACCACCTTACAAACCACGCTTCAAAACACCGATACCGTCGCAACCTCACAACAGCAACAACTCCAAGAAACACAAAAAATCCTCAACGAAAAAACCATGGAACTCCAACAACTACAACAACACCTGCAAAAAACCATCAGAAATCTAGAAATACAACAAGAACAAACCACCACTCTCAAAACAGAACTTGACACCACCTCAAAAAACCTTGAAAAAACCAGAGAAGAACTCACCAAACAAGAACAATTACTCCAACAAATAGAGGATAAGAACCAATCAAATGACCTTCTCATAACCGATACCACTAATCATCTCCAAGAACTCCAACAAGAACTAACAAAAAAAACTAATGAAACCACACAGCTCCAAACCAAATATGCTGCACTACAAAAAGAAGGACAAACCCTTCAAATCGAACTATCAGACAAAAAAGAAAAAATCACGGATCTAACCGACCAACTAACCCAAATGCAAATCACACAGGATACCCTCACAAATCAACTCAAACAAACAAAAACCGACCTTGAAACAGCCACCAAAGAACACACAAGCACAAGAAAACAATGCACTACTTTTGAAACAACACTAAAAGAAAAAGACCAAAAAATCACCACACTCCAAACACAACTTACCACTACAGAACAACAACTTACTGACACCACCAGTAAAATAGCTGCTCTTGAACATGATAAACTACAACCCCTTGAACAAGAAACTCAAAACCTCAAAAAACACCAAATTGACCTAGAACAGCAAACCAAAGAAAAAGACCAACGAATAACCCAACTCCACACACAATTAACTACTACCGAAAAAACCCTCGCTGAGTATAAAACCCAACTACAAGAAACCAAACAACACCTCGAAACAGCAAAAAAAGATACCACAGAACTCACACGTCTCCAAGAAAAACTCCAGATAAAAACACAAGAAGCCACCCAAACACAATCGCAACTAAAAACCCTTGAACCACAACTAGCCCCTCTTAAAAAACAAATTATTGAACAAACCCAAAGAATCAACACCCTCAAAGAACAACTTGCGGCTCAAAAACAAAAACCACAAAAAACGATACCACAACCCATTTCAGTCACACCAACACCTCAACCCAGACAACCAGGACAAATGCGTCAAGAACTACAACCACTCCTTCAACTACGATCCATAGACCCCCCAATCGCCCAACTTCTATATACCCATGGATATACAACACTACAAGAACTCCGCAAAGCATCCTATCGAGATCTACGAAAAATCAAAGGAATACGACGACGAGAAGCACAAAACATACGAAAAGAACTTGATCAAATTCCCTCACCAACTCAACAACCAATACCCCAACCGCTCATCAAACAAGAAATACCTACCCCAGAACCAGAGGAGGAAGAAATCGTCGAATGGGATGCTATTGAATCAGAACCACCTAGCACAACCCAAGAAACCACTATAACAACTCCATATACACATGGGACATATACCTTATACAAAAAAGAAATAGCCAATAAAATCGGGAATACCCGAACCATACATTTTTTTAGTAAAAAAACACCAGATACCGGTGATCCAGCACCCCTTCCAGAAGGATATACGGTCAAAGTAAATAAAAAAACAGGTCTGCCCTATCTTAAAAAGATAGTGAAGTAACGGTAATAAAAATCTGTATAAACCCGTGTTATATTTCGTTCAACGAATATCGATGACTTGGAAAGGCCCACTAACGAAAATTGATCGATATCGTTTTGAAATTCCAGCTTCATATAAAGGTGAGCATAATAATCTTGAAATGAAAACCTCCGCGGTTCTCTATATCAATGAATCAATGGTAGCTCAAGTTCGCATGGATAACGCACCTGAACAAGCGGTAAATGTTACGATGTTACCAGGAATTGTAGGAAAATCACTTGCCATGCCTGATATCCACTGGGGATATGGTTTTCCAATAGGAGGCGTAGCCGCAACTGATGCAGATGATGGAGTTATCTCGCCTGGTGGAGTCGGTTTTGATATCAATTGTGGAGTTCGTCTTGTACGTACAAATCTTCATTTCAATGATCTCTCAAAATCGAGTATCCAACAACTGGTCGATCAAATGTTTATAAACGTGCCCTCGGGACTTGGATCAAAAGCAAAGGTACACCTCAATCGTAATCAATTACATGATGTCTTGATACATGGGGCGAAATGGGCAATAGAAAATGGATATGGCTGGGATGAAGACGCTCGTTTTCTGGAAGAGAACGGTTGTTTAAAAACTGCTGATTACAGCACAATTTCTGATAAGGCCAAGCAACGTGGAGCACCCCAATTAGGATCACTTGGTGCAGGAAATCATTTTCTTGAAATTCAGAAGGTTGCTGAGATTTTTGATAAATCTGCTGCAGATTCGTTTGGTATCAAAGAAATTGGACAGATTATGGTGATGATACATACGGGTTCCCGAGGTTTTGGTCACCAGGTATGTACTGATCATCTTCAGGTGCTTGAACAGGCAGTTAAAAAATATGGGATATGGCTACCTGATCGGCAACTTGCATGTGCACCTATTCATTCTAAGGAAGGCCAGAATTATTTAAAGGCCATGGCCTGTGCAGCAAATTTTGCCTGGTGTAACCGTCAAATGATTGTTCATTGGATTCGAGAATCATTTGAAAAGATTCTTCAAACATCTTCTGATGAGTTGGATATGGGTATTGTATATGATGTCTGTCATAATATCGCGAAGCTTGAAGAACATACAATTGATGGCAAAAAACGAAAGGTGTATGTTCATAGAAAAGGAGCGACTCGATCTTTTGGACCTGACCGATCTGAAATTCCCGAGAAATATCGTGATATTGGTCAGCCAGTTATTATACCGGGTGATATGGGCTCAGAGAGTTATTTACTCAAGGGAACAAATGAATCGGAGGAGACCTTTGGTTCAACGTGTCATGGTGCTGGTCGTGTAATGTCTCGTCATCAAGCAATACGGAACTGGAGGGGAGAACAAATTATGGCTTTACTCAATGCTAAAGGGATTTATGCGCATCCAGCGAGTTTGAAGGTATTGGCCGAGGAAGCTCCTGAGGCGTATAAAGATGTCAGCGAAGTGGTGAATGTTACTGATGGGGCAGGTATTTCTAAGAAAGTAGTTAAACTCGTGCCACTTGGGGTGGTAAAGGGATAGATGATTATGCCACATAGGTTTAAATGTCAGAAAGCCCATTTAGGGGCACTTGGATGGTGATGTAAGTGGATGAAGTAGATATCATCGACTTTGAAGAAATGGATCTTACGAATGCAACTGTTATTGCTGGTTTTCCTTCTATAGGTTTAGTCAGTACGATTGTTGCTAATTATTTAATCGATGCCCTCGGTTTAAAACAGACTGGTGCGTTGAACTCACCACATTTCCCCACACTTTCGGTTGTACATACTGGTGAACCACTATCACCCGTTCGAATCTATGCTGGTGAGATAACTAATGGTGAAAAATTAGTTGTATTTGTTTCTGAGTTTAAACCCAAGCCTAATTTAATTAATTCACTTTCTGAAGTAATCATGAAATGGGTGAAAAAAAATCAGTGTAAATTATTGATTTCGCCTGAAGGGATGGTTGTTGAAGGAAAAGCAGAGGATGAGGATAACTTGGTTGATGCCTATGCGATTGGGTCAACTGAAAATGCTCGAAATACTTTGCAAGCAAAAAATATTCCACAGTTTAAAAATGGGATTATTGCGGGTGTATCAGGAGTACTGTTAAATAAAGGAAAACATGAAAAATTTGATGTGATTTCTATATTATCGGAAGCACATCCAAACTATCCAGATGCACGTGCCGCAGCCTCTGCGTTAAATGTTATTGCAACGCTCATTGGGGTTGATATTAATGTTGTTCCTCTATATGAGGAAGCAGAGCGAATTGAGAACCAGCTGAAAAAATTCCATAAACAGGCAAAACCCATGGTCTCAAGCGCAGGGCAAATACCTCAGCCAAGCATGTATGGTTAAGTACCTAACCATTCTCTTTTTCATATTTTTTTACTGTAGGTGGAGGTTTTAATAATCTTTAATCATACCTATTTGATGTGATGGTATGACGCATATCCCTAAATCGCATCCACGGTATCAGTCCTTAATGCTTCGTGAATTAATCAGTTCAGGTATGAAAAATGGTTTAGTACACGAAACTGGGCTTATTGCTCATGGGCGCGGTGAAGCATTTGATTATTTATTAGGAGAAGACACCCCTTCAATAGCTGATGAGGCATGTAAGATTGCAGCAGCACAATTAGTGTTGGCAAATGATCCCGTGCTATCGGTGAATGGTAATGTAGCGGCATTAGTAGCGCAGGATTGTGTTAAACTTGGGCAGGTAGTTCCTGCTAAACTTGAGGTGAATTTATTTCATCGTTCAGCTGAGCGAATGAACCTAATTTGTGATGTTTTAAAGAATGCGGGCGCTGCGTCGGTGTATGGGATACACGGTGATGCGCGTATTGCTGGTCTTGATCATAATAGGGGGATTTGTGATAAAAATGGTATTTATGGTAGTGATGTGGTGCTGGTGCCGTTAGAGGATGGGGATCGATGCGCCGCATTAAAGAAGATGGGAAAAATCGTGATTACCATTGATTTGAATCCATTATCTCGTACAGCTCGTACAGCTGATATTACGATTGTGGATAATGTAGTGCGGGCCCTACCACGTATGGTGAAATATGTTCAGGATATGAAGCAACAGGATAAGGAGACGTTGAAAAATATGGCGATGTTGTGGGATAATATGGATAATCTCAGAAAGATGCTGGGGGTTATTTCTGATCGCCTGCATACCCTTTTTTGATGGGCGATGGGGGCAAAAGACTAAATTTAGGTGTTTTATATCAGGGGGCATTATGGCTCAAATGCGATCTCATTATTCGATAGATATTTCAGAAAAAGAATATAATACTCAGGTTACGGTAGCTGGATGGATTGAGGATATTCGAAATATCGGTGCTATTGCGTTTATAATTATTCGTGATAACAAAGGTACGTTACAGGTAACTGCATTGAAAAAGCATAACGAGCAATTATTACAACAGTTAACAGCGTTACCTCGCGAATCAGTCATTTCGGTTTCTGGTATGGTAAAGGAGAATGCAAAGGTACGAAATGGGTATGAAATTATTCCTGAATCAGTTGAGGTATTATCCATTGCGGAAACTCCGTTGCCTTTAGGAGTGGTTGATAAGGTTGAAGCTGATTTTGATACTCGTTTAGATAATCGATTTATTGATTTACGGAAACGGGAGCAGCTTGCGATATTTAAGATCCGTAGTGAAGTAATCGGAGCGGTTCATGATTATTTACGGGAACGGGGTTTTTTAGAAGTTCATACACCAAATATTATCCCGAGTTGCTCTGAAGGTGGCACAGATGTATTTAAAATTCGTTATTTTGAAAAGGAAGCATATCTTGCTCAGTCACCACAGTTATATAAACAGAGTTTAATGGCCACCGGTTTTGATCATGTCTATGAGATTGCATGGTATTTTCGAGCAGAAGAACATAATACCCGTCGACATCTGAACGAATCAACTGCGGTTGATTTGGAGATGGCTTTTATTTCTAGTGAGGAAGAGGTGATGCAGATATTGGAGGGATTGGTCAATGCAATGTGGTTACGGGCAGGGACCTGTGACACAGAACTTGCGGTTCTGAATCGGACGATTTCTGTGCCCAAATTGCCGTTTCCTCGGATCACCTATGATGATGTGCTTACGAAACTAGCCAAACGTGATGTACAGGTTACCTGGGGTGCGGATCTTGGGATAGAGGAAGAACGGGTGCTTGGTGATATTATGAAGGAGGAAGGTGTTGATTTTTATTTCATTACTCGGTATCCTTTGGAATCAAAGCCTTTTTACACCATGCCTGAGGGGGAGAAACTAAGTCGGGGATTTGATCTTGAGTGTATGGGTGTTGAGCTTGCTTCCGGTAGTCAGCGTATTCATCATGTCGATTTGTTGATGAAACGTATGAAAACGTTGGGTTTGGATCCTAAGGATTTTGATTTTTATTTGAAGGCATTTCGATATGGAATGCCACCACATGGTGGTTTTGGTTTTGGGATTGAACGATTTCTAATGCGACTGCTTGATATTCCTAATATCCGTGAGTGTATTTTATTTCCCCGAGATCGTACTCGATTAAGTCCATAAAACCATGTCTTTCTATGGTCAAAATTGATACTCGAAGAAGTATTATAATGGGGATAATGTGATGATGTAGTATATCGAGAATATTGCATTAAAATGCCCCATAACTATATCATTTAATTCGTTATTTCAGCTCTACTGCAAAGTATTTTGGTGAAACATGGTACAGTGTATATTTGTATCTGATTTGCATGGTAAAAAGGATCACTATAATAAGCTCATAAGCTTGATAGATCAGGAGCATTTCGATGGAGTGTTTTTTGGTGGTGATTTATTACCACGGACTGATCCACTTTATGCGTTTGTACAAAAACATATTATTATTCCCTTGAAAAATCTGAAGAAAAAGGGGTTAAAAACACGGTTTTTTGTGATCTTGGGAAATGATGATCCTAGGATGTATGAGCCGTTGTTTCTTGAAGCAGATAAGAATCATGTTATTGATTATGTTCATAATCAGACGGTTCGTTTTGGAGAATATTTTGTGACGGGTTATGCGTATGTTCCACCCTCTCCTTTTTTATTGAAAGATTGGGAACGATATGATGTGTCTCGCTATGTTGATATTGGTTCTGTTGCTCCAGATAAGGGGTATGTTTCTGTTGATCGTGATTTTGATCAGGAGCAATTTGAGACGATTGCTGCAGATATGAAAATTCTTAAAAAACAATCTCCTCCAAAAAAAACAATTTATTTATTTCATACCCCTCCGTATAATACGATGCTTGATAGGACTGCTCTTGATGGGAAAATGGTTGATAATGTGCCATTGGATGTGCATACTGGAAGTATTGCGGTTCGGCGTTTTATTGAAAAAGCACATCCCTTTGTAACGTTACATGGTCATATTCATGAGGCTTCGCGGTTGACTGGGGTGTGGCACGAAGTTATTGGGTCTACGCATATGTTTTCAGCGGCGTATGATGGTCCTCAATTAGCAGTTGTTCGATTTGATACGGAAAATCTTGGGGATGCAGTTAGAGAACTGCTCTAAGTAAATTTTTTTTTTATTCTGGTTGGTATTTGAGAGGGATTTTTTGTGCTGGGCCTTCTAGGGAGTTGATGTGGACTGCCCATGAGGTTTTGTTTTCTATGTCGTAATCGGTGATGATGTGTACATCGAGGATGCCTTCAGTTTTTTTTCCAGTTCGAAGTTCGTTTTCATTATCGATTTTGATGCTTTGTTCATAGAACCATGCGAGGAGGTCTTCTTGTTGTTCCTTGGTTGCTCGAACATGGATTAGAAGATCGATATCGCTTTTTTCTCCCGCTGTTCCTTCTTTTGCGCTGCCGATAAGATATAGGGCAATGATGCCGTATCGTTCAGGGTTGAGTTTTTCCGCAAGTTCTTCAACTTTTTTTAGACGCCAGGTGGAGTGATCTATGGGGACAAGGTAGGCCATGGCTTCGTTGGATTCTCCATCCATGACAATGGAAAGTGTACCGCCTTCTGCGATGTCAGCGATTTCGATGACCTTGACTACGGATTCGAGTCCATTTTGATTGGGGATTATTTTTTCAAGTCGGTTGGGAGCATAGTTTAGCAGGTTTTCATTAAAAATATTTTTTTCTTCATCGGGGTAGAGAGGGAGGTATTGGATATTGGCTTCGACAAGGTCTTGGAAGAAATGGGTGCCAAAGGAGAGTTCAGGGGCACCTCCCTGTTTCATGCGTGCGACTTCAATAAGAAGTGATGTGTTGTTGATATCTCGGTATTGGACGGGGACTCCGAGTTTGATGTCACCGCGGCTACCCCAGCGTCCTGGTCCGAGGAGTATGAATTGTCGTTTTGGGAGTTTTTCATTAAGTTGACTGACAATCTTTGCTACGTTGAGCATGTCTTCTCGTTGTTCAAGGGATTCATAACCACTGGATGTGACGTAGACAACGTATTTGATATTGTCGAGTCTTCCGTTGGTTATGTATTTATCTGCAGTGAAAAGGACACGGTTTTTTGGAATTTGCTTGGGGATGGTGACGCTTTCGACGATAGCTCCTTGGCTTTGTGGGCGACATTGTAGAATATACAGATGGGTACCATTTGAGGCGAATTCAACATCAACTGGTGTATTTAATCGTTCGGTGAGGATATTGAGTACCCATCTCATTTGTTTAATGAATTTTCCTTTTTCAAAAAGGCCTCCGAAGGTGACGACCATATCTGTTTTTCCAGGATCAAGAATGATGCTTGTTGGCGTGTAGAGATGGTTTTCTTGATGGATGGAGACGATTTGGTTCAGTTGAGGGTATTGGTCACCATATTTTTGGAGAATATCATTGACTTTTACTGTTTCAATGATGCCGGTTTCCATATTGATGACATCCATGTAATGTTGTGAATAATAGATGGTTTCATCGACCATAGCATTGACTCTAATATTAGGTCGCCGAGGTGATATAAGAACCGGGTAATCATCAGCGACTCGGTCTACCGCGCGGGTTCCGAGACCGGCGACCATGCGGATAAATCCATCCTTTCGTTGTATACGGGGTGACCAACGGAATTCATTATTGGAAAAGGCGACACCAGCATAGGCTGGAAAATAATAGGGACCGATACGATTTCCAACGACCTCTTGTATGAGAATGCCCATGCCTTCAGTGAAATCTAAGAGTCCGCGTTCTCGTCGATATTCTATTGGATCTGAGTTGAATGTGGATGCATAGACTTCAGCGATGGCATCCATGATGGTATACAAGCGGATATCTTCGCTGCCAATATTTGCGATAAAAAGGCTTTTGTATTTTCCTGAGAAGGCTGCACCAAAACTATCCTCTAAAAGACTTGATGAACGTATGATTATGGGTTTGTCACCAATTGCTCTGAGGATGTTTCTAAGTTCATCAATGATTTCTGAGGGGAACGCGGCGTTTTTAAAAACTTGTTCTAGGAAAGGCTGCTCCTGGCGGATATCCTTTGGATCCATATATTTGGTATGGACTACTTCATCAAGATCGTTGTAATGTATGAAATACCACATGGTATCAGAGGTGAGATACCAGCTTTTGGCAAAAGCGATTTCTTCAAGATCAGGGTCTTTTTGTTTTTCAATTTCTTTCTGAATGATTTTCTCAGCAAGATATACTCCAGCTGTTTTTCCTCCGAGTTTTCCGCTACCGCGTGAGGGACCAGTAACTTTTTCAAGGAGGCCAATAAAATCATCGATTTTGATATAGTTTTTAGCTATGTTGATGTATTCAAGTCGTTCAGTAAAGAATCGTCGAATAAGATTGGTTCGAATGGAGATATCATCCTCGTAGCTAAAATCGATTTCTGCTTGGGGAATATCACGGATTTTTTTAAGAGCATCAGTGACCTCTGCTAATGATATTCCGCTGTTTTCGACGGCCATAAGCAAGGGTCGTGCTCTATCTTGCCGAAGCCAGAGGGTGATAAGGTTGGTTATTTCATCTGAGTTGAGTATTTGTTCAGCTATTGAAAAAACACCTTTTTGAATTCTCATGATGTCATGGATGTCTTGTTTAGGGTTAGGCATGTTTATGCCACACCATTCTGATGGTTTAGCATCCGGGCCTATTGGGCAACTGAGTCCCATCATGAGTGTTTCAAGGCTTTCTGGTTGACGCCGTGAAATATTATAGAGCATTTTTCGAGTGATACGGAAGAGTTGTTGTGGATCTGTTTTTGTTAGCATGTTGATGATGATTTGCCATTCTAGTTGGGATTTTGCAGCTATTTTTCCTCTGAGGTCTTTAGTGAGGTCGAGTTTGTTGAGATAGTCTTCGAGTCGTTCTACAATGACGTCAAGGAGTTTAAGTTCTTGATTGAGGAAGGGACCGAGATCTTCATCAGGTCGTTTTTTTAGATAAAAAATATCTAGGGTGCCGATGGGTTTGCCTTTGTAGTGTAATGGTTTGCTGAGTTTCCAGGGAGTTTCACGGAAATTTTGTGTTTTGAATTCCTTTTTTTTGATGAGAATATGAGCACAGGTAATCTCCGGATATTGCCAGGCAGGTGGGATGATATTGACTATTTGATTGAATACTTCATCAGGTGGAAGATCTTCATCTTTAAGGATACTTGAGAGGATGTAGAGACAATTGAGTTCCTTTTCGCGTTCGAGAAGTTTTTTTTTGGTTGCATCTAGGGGTTCATTGGGATTACTTTGGATAAGTTCTTCAGGATTTTTTCCTTCAGTCATTTTTTGGATTCCCCACTATGTTTTTGCACAATTTTTTTTAGGAGGCATTGAACTCTGCTTCTTTAAGCTTATCATTGAGGTGAGAGGATAATGATTCCCTGTCGGGATCGCCCATCTATACGAATCTCTAATGGTTTGATGAGGTGGATATGTCGAAGTAGATCAGTTTCTTCAATAGTTGGGTATGAGTCAAGTTTTTCATAGTTGAAGTAATCGTCAGTAGTGTTGGATTGGATGGTGAAGTAGCCGATGCGTAGGGAACTGAGATTCTGGAAGAAATGGCTTCCTTCTGAGGGGGTGATGATGCGTTGTTCTACAGGTGTTTCAACAATGGTTTTTGCACCTGATATGTCACTCCAGACTACGGGGATGCCGAGCCATTGGTCGGTGGATCCCCATCGGCCAGGTCCAACGAGAAGATAGGGATGGTGTTCTTTGGCTAATTTTTCATTGAGGGTGCGTATTTCGGGAACAATGGTTGTTGTTTTTGAGAGATCAAAGTGTTCTGGTTTTACTTGTATAATATCATGGATGTCAGTGATGATTCCGTTTCCTAGGGCTTTTTTACAGGAGCATAGGATATGTTCTGATGGGATTTTGGTGATATCTACTTTAACGATATCATCTGTTGCTACCATGCTGCGGACTTGGAGGAGGGCAAATTCTATGGGTGGTGTTTTGGTGTAGTCAATGTTGACGGCAAATTCGATTTCTACGGGTGTTCCAATTGCGATTTCACAGGTTTTTAAAAGAAGGTTAATGATTTTTGCAAGGGGGAAGGCTGTATCTTTGAGGATTGGTGCAAAATCAAGGACTCGTGGTCCTACGTCACTTAATCCAGAGTATAGTTGTTGATCATTTGGGGAGTAGGTTGATGCAAGGTAGGTGAGTTCTTGATGTGCTTCAGCAGTCTTTAGTGGATGCTGAGTCATGGATTTATCTTCTTCTTGATGGCTGATGGTGGTTTTTGCGGTGAGATCAATGGCATAGAATGTGGTTTGTGAGTATTTGAGGAGTTCATCGATACTACTGTAATGGGGCACGTTTGGTCGTGCGGGACAGGAACGGTAGGTAATACCTCCATCGACAATGGTTTTACCCATTCCAAGAGCGAGGAAGGCGACACCATCCTCATTTTTACAGGGGTTGACTGGGTAGTAATTGTAGGAGCGTGCGACTCCAGATATTGTGGGATAGAATATGGTGTCATGGGTGTGACCGACGACTTCTTGGATGACAACTCCCATTTTTTCATCCATGACGGTATGGGGTGAGTTGTGAAGATAGTTTACGGCTTTTTGGAAAAAGGTTGATGCGTAGACGAATTTTATGGCATTGCAGAGGTCTTTGTATCTGCTTTCGAGATCATGAGAGTAGTTGGGTAGCATCATAGAGGAGTAGACACCGGCAAATG
>JAHJFH010000368.1 GCA_018824925.1 Thermoplasmatota archaeon | reverse complement strand
CTCTTTTGAGATTCTGTGGTAATTATAAGATAATATGGTTCATATGCTGATAATTTATGGGTAAATTCACCAACGACATACTGGTATTCTTTTGATGAATCTTGACGAGATTTATCTATTTCATAACTGGTTTCTTCCCAATATTCTAACGGATGAAAATTTGCGTGTGGACAATGTATGATTATTTTTGTAGCAATATTATCAGGGGAAATAGCTATACCTGTTTTGTGATCAAAAATCGAAAAACAGATAGAATCTTTATCAGTGGTATCATAAAAATGTCTGGAATTGATAACAACTTTGTGTTTCAATTTTGCCGATTGAGCAGATTTGAAATCATATCGTAGAATCGTCGTATTTTGATGATACGACATACACACCGTTTTTATTAGTTCTGTTGATGGTGAGCTGTAGATGAATGAAGGTAACCATTCATGATGAAAACCTGGTTGTTTTTCCCAGAGATTATTTTCTGAATTTACGTTTGATAATGTATCATAGATATTGGAGACAAAAAGCCATCTTTTAACCGGTGGTTGAAGACTTGCTACCAGTAGACCATGAAATTTTCTTGATACTGTTTGTTGATGGGTTAAAGATGCATAGCTGCCTAGGCCATTGGTTTCGATCCATTCCCTCATGATTTTTGTATTCTCATTAAAGAATTTTTCATGTTAACAGTTATTCATACAAAATTTTGATAGACATTCTGAATACGTTCAGCAACTATTTTCCAACCAAATTCCTGTAATACTCGTTTTCGCCCATTTTCACCAAAGGATTTGCCTTTATCATCTCGTCGTAGAATCTCACATATTCCCCAGGCGATATCCTCGGATTTAAAGGGATTCACATGGATACCACACTGATCTTTACCATATGGTATTATTTGTTCTCTCATTCCATTGGTTCCATATGCACCGACAACCACCGGTTTTCCCATAGCCATTGCTTCAGTACATACGATGCCAAATGGTTCATAAAGCGATGGAAGAACTACCAAATCGCTTGCTGCATAATGCAGAATTCGTTGGTTTTCATCTACAAACTCATCACGAAGAATAATTTTATTTTCTAATTCGAGATCAGATATTTGTTTCTGAATAGCCATTTCCATATCCCCAATGCCTAAAAGAACGAGTTTAGTTTTTGGAAATTCTTTTAGAACTGTGGGCATGCAAGCTACTAGTTTATCGGCACCTTTGATGGTAACTAGTCGACCAATGAAAAAGATTAGAGTTTCTTCTTGAGATACTCCATACTGTTTTCGAAGTGTAGCTATATCATTTTGAGAAATACGGGCAGGGTCATATTTTGTTGGATCAACGCCATTCCATACCACCTGGATTTTCTTTTCTGGAAAACCTAGATGAATAAGTTCCTCTTTCATTGCATGAGAAACTGTTATGACAGCATCCGCTGATTGACCTCCTTCAAATTCAATTTCTTTTACCGATGTAGATCCACCACCATTTGAACGACCTACTTCGGTTGAATGAACATGAAATATTAGTGGAATCTCTAATTCCTTTTTAGCAATGATTCCACCAAATAATCCCAGCCAATCATGAGAATGTAATATATCAACTACATGGTTATGTTTTCTTATATGAGTATTAATTAATTGATCGGCTGAAAGTAAATTATATACCATTACATCAGCATAGAACTTAAAATAAGTCCCCCATGATCGAAGTTCATTGTTTGCTGCTAGATATAACATGGTAGTTGCGTCTGGGAGATATGGTCTGAAAACGGTTATATCATTCCAAATCTCTTTTTCTTTATATCGATTATCCTCATTTAGCGAAAAAACTGTGATATCATTATGCTCGGTTCTCTGTTTTTGGGTAACTTCCATCCCAAAAGTGCCAAGACCACCTTTAATAACAGGAGGAAATTCCCATAGAAAATGTGCAATATTCATACTTGATTTGCTCCTCGCCACTCAGTTTATTTGATGTTTCAAATCCTGAAGAACATTCATATAGTTTATGAATCCGTCATATGGAACATCATATGGACTAAAATAAGCATGGACATTACCATCCTCAAATCCTTTTGTACTAACATAATAAAGATGATCTGAAGTTTGGAGTAAACGCCAGACATAAAGCAGTTTTTCATCATTTTTTTCTTTTAATATTTTTCCGATATATTTCAGTTCGTTAAAACAGGCGATCTGCATCTCATTTCCTAACCAGGTTGAAACGTCACGATCTTCGTCCGCCCAGGAAATTGCCCAGGGGACATCAATTTCTCCAACTGATTGATAACGGTTAATAGCTTCAGATACTGTTACAAAATCGAGATTTGGCTGTGCCAAGACTTTTTCAGGTAGGTGACATATAAAATCAAATATACCTGTTTCAGACCATTGGTGTTCCCCGAAGGTTTCATAGTCCATAAAGAGGTTAATTAAATCACCGTGGCTTTGAGACATCCATGATGCATATTTATCTGCGGTGAGGGGAAATCCTACCCAGTTACGAGCAGAAAATCGAAAACCGACATCATCGCTGAGTGTGTAATTTCGTAGTAACACTTTCAGATTGGTGTTTACAGGTTTATATAGAAAATTTGGTGACCGCCAGCCTAAAATACGTTCGCTTCCTTCGGTAATTATACCTTTATAGCCGAGTTCCTCTACCCTTTTTGCGATGCGGTTATCATAAATCGCTTCAGTATTTCGAAATACTTGGGGGGTATGATTGAATAATCGTTTCAACATCCGGTTATGCATCTGGATCTGATCATCAAATTCATCAAGATCATCATATAAACTAGATAATGAATGAAAATAGGTTTCTTCAATAAAATCAACTGCACCGGTTT
>JAHJFH010000367.1 GCA_018824925.1 Thermoplasmatota archaeon | reverse complement strand
GATCGAACCAACATTACCAAACCCTTGTACAGCAACCGTCGTATTTTTTGGATTAATTTTGAGTTTATGCAGAAGCTCAATAGTTGAAAGCATTACCCCTCGGCCTGTTGCTTCTTTTCTACCGCAAGAACCACCAAGTTCCAAAGGTTTTCCTGTCACGATATCTAACACGGTCGACCCCTCATACATACTTACCGCATCCATAATCCATCCCATGGTCTCAGCATTTGTGTTTACATCAGGCGCAGGAATGTCGGTATGTGGGCCGATTATTGGGAGTATCATCGCAGCATATCGTTTTGTGAGGCGTTGTAATTCTTTTTGAGACATTTTACTGGGGTCACAAGTGATTCCTCCTTTAGCTCCTCCAAACGGAACATTCGCTACAGCACATTTCAGTGACATGAGAGTAGCTAATGCTCGTACTTCATCAAGATTTGTATCTGGATGATATCGAATACCACCTTTACAAGGGCCACGAGCGTTTGAATGTTGAACTCGATATCCGGTGAATACCTCGATTTCTCCATTATCATTTTCAATGGGTATCTGTACGGTTAATTCACGTTCTGGTTGTTTGAGGATTTTATGGATGCCTGGATCTAATGAAATATGGCGTGCTGTGTTATCTATTTGTTCTAAAACACTTTCATAAAATGATTGAACCATCTCATATCACCCCAAAAATATTATCGATATTCGGGGCCATCATGTAAGTATATAATAAAATTTTGGGCTATCATTTTTCAATTGTATTATCCCGAAATTACTTCCTTCGAGAAAAAATAGTAAACAAATTTGAATACATGAGGAAGTTGAATCGACAGAAGATTCGATGGATTGTCAGGGAGATGGAAAAGGGGGAGCGTTCAGTATATCGGATAGCGAAGATACAACAGGTCTCTCCCAGGTGGGTCCGAGAGATCTACAACACCTATCAGGAGACTGGTGAGTATCTCTTTCCTCGTCAACCGGGGAGGAAACCGGTTCCTCTTTCTCAGGAGAAACGTGTAATGATCCTGGAAGTAAGAAAGCACCATCCTGTTGCGGGAGCAGTAGCGTTAGAGAAGCTTTTGGATCAACGGGGTGTTCATATTCCGCATAACCGGATACATCAATTTTTGAAAGAGAGGGGTCTTGCAAGGGATGAACCGCGGAAGCAACGTCGTCGGAAATGGGTTCGCTATGAACGACGGTATAGCAATAGTCTCTGGCATGCGGATTGGTTTGAGCATCAACAGGATCAGATTATCCTGTTTCAAGATGATGCCTCCCGGTTTATCAAAGGATATGGGATTTTTGGGAATGCGACGGCTTTGCATACGATACAAGTGCTGGAACATGCAATTCAATGTTATGGGGTTCCTAAGCAGTTGATGACGGATCATGGGACACAATTCACCAGTAATCCCCGAGATTCTTGTACAGATCCAAAGCCGAATGAGTTTCAACAGTTCCTTGATCAGGTAGGGATTCATCATATTATGAGCAGGGTGAAGCATCCGCAAAGCAATGGGAAGGTGGAACGAGTGATTCTCACGATGAGGCAGTTGGCTCATCATTTCTCCGGTTGGGATGCTGCTATAAGGTACTATAATTTCCAACGACCTCATAGCAGTCTTGAAAATGGGTGTCTTCGGACACCATATCAAGCTTTTCAAGATAAAACAAGAAAATAGTTAAATTTGGAGTGAATTTATGAATGTGAAAATCCAGGAGGATGTAAATTCAGGATATCACACTCATTTTTCAATGAGATGGTTTTAATATGATGGCTCGGCCATTTCTGCCATCAAGCTTAATTGTAAGTGGTTTTGAAAGTTGGATATGTTTTACAAATTGTGTTTGATGTTTTACTGGCTGTTGTTCAAGCCATTGCCAATCGATGGAACTTTCTTGCGGTTTTAATGATACATTGATATAGCCTATACCACGGGATATTATATTTTGGAAAAAATGGGTTCCTTGAGATGGTTTTATATTAAAATCTGGTAACGTGGTTTCTACCAATAATTTTACATTAGAAATATCACTCCATTCAACAGGGATACCAAGCCAGCGATCTTGAGTACCCCAACGACCTGGTCCGATGAGTAGATATGGTGATGTTGAAAGCTGTTTATTGATATCACCAATCTCTTTTGCAATCGTAACTGTTTTTGCTGGATCAAAGGATTTTGGTGGGACATAGATTATGTTTTTTATCCGATTTAGTATTCCATTTCCTAAAGCTTTTTTTGAATGGATGAGTAATGTTTTTTTATCAAGTTTGGCCTCATCCCAAATAACCTCTGTTTTTTCTTGGGATATAACTAAGGGACGTATTTGTATCAATGCAAAGTTAGAGGGTTTTGTTCCTGTTGAATCAAAATTTACTGCAAATTCTATTTCAACGGGTGATCCCATGCTTTTTTGTCCAGCGTCAAGTATGTCTTTAAGGATGTTTGCTAGAGGAAATATATTATATTTAAGGATTCCTGCAAAGGTTATGAGGTAGGGTCCTTTTTCTGAGAAGGTGTCTCTGATCATTCCATCATTCTGATCAAAAGTGCTTACGATATTATGGAGGTTTTTATCATCTATAATTTCTGATATATCGACTTTTTCTAGAAGATTTTCTGCGTTTTCAGATAAGGTAATATCTGTTTTTTTTGTATTCAGTGTATAGAGTTTTCGTTGTGTGTTTTGAAGTATAGCCGCAGGTGTGGAAAAATCTGGGATTATTTCAGGATATTTTGGCGAAAATCTCAGGACTTTTTCACCACCAACAACTTCATACCCTAATCCCACCGCTAGGCTGACGATACCATCCTCTCGTTTTTGGTGTGAAATGGGGTAGAAGTTATAGGATTGGGCAACACCTGAAAATGTTGGATAATATCGCCCATTATGATCCCCCCCAATTAACTCTTGTATGATAATTGCCATTTTTTCTTCTTCGATTTTTGCTGATGTTGAATCGATATAGATTTTTGCTTCTTTATAAAAAACCGAGGCATAGACAAGTTTTATGGCTTGGCATAATTGATGGAGTCGTACTTTATCGTAGGGGTGATTGTTGGGAATCATATAGGTTGAGTACATGCCAGCAAAGGGATGATTTTGTGAATCTTCAAGCAGACTAGATGATCGCACAGCGAGTGGTTTTTTAAAATGGTTTAAAATGATCGCTAGTTTATCTTGTAATGCTTGTGATAGTGTTGCTTGTTGGAAGATTTTAGCGATTTCTTTATCTGGAATGTCTACTTGGGTATTAACAAATCGATGTAAATTGTTGTCTTGGATGAAACGATCATATTCGTCGGTTCCTATTGCAACAGTACTGGGTACGGTGATGTGAACGTTTTTGTATTTTTCATTAAAATTATATCGCGCAAGTAAGGTTCGAATAAAAGCTATACCGCGTCCTTTTCCGCCAAGGGATTCAGTTCCTATCTTTGTGTAGGATGCATCAAATTCAAAGGTTTGTTTTGAAAAATCAGTCATAATGCCTAGGTGTCGGTCCCTGCGACTTTCATTAAAAACATGAATGAGATATCTACGCATCTCGTCAAGGGTTATAAAATCTGAGACGGTCTGTGGGCGTAGTTTTTGTGCGAGTTTAAATTCACATCGTGCCATAAGCCAATTGGAGAAATCATTTCGGTTGGCATGAAATCGAATGCTTTCCAGTGGTATTTTCTGTAATGTTTTTTCAAATTCCTCAAGGTTTGCAGCACGAGCAATTTCGATAGTCGATTCATGGGTATGTGCTTTGTTCTTTGATTTCGGCATTTTAAAGATAAAATCTCCAAATCCAAGATGTTTTAACAGAAAATGTTCAAAATCTTTTATTAGTGTTGGTGAGGTTTTATTTATGAAATAGACGCCTAATTCTTCAGCAGGGATGCGATTTTGTGGCTCAGATGATTGGAGCATCATGGGAATAAAGGGGTTGTTATTTTTGATGTACTGTACAAATTGGTACCCTGCTTCTGGATCCAATTTACCGTTCCGGTTGAATTTCATATCAGAAATAATTCCTAGGATATTTTTATGATATTTTTTGTATTCTTCAACGCCTTCCTCAAAGTTATCTGTTAAAAGGATTTTTGGTCGTGCTCGTCGTCGTAATAATCGCTGCATTTCATTGAGATCCTCAGAAATTGATCGTTGTGTTTGTTGAACGATTTCACTATAAATAACGGGGAGGATCATCGAATAATCCCGAATGGAATCTTCGACGACAATGATGACCTGCACATTTCCGTTTATTGTATCATATTTAACATTGATTTTATCTTCAATCCATTTAACGATAGCCATGAATAGACTGGTGTCACCATACCAGAAAAATGCTTTATCGGCTCCTATTTTATTGATATTATCTTGACAGAAGTGAAGATCAGCAGTATCTGTTGCAAGTAAAATAACTGGAAGGTCTGCACATTCTTGTTTGATTTTTTTTCCGAATTCATATGGATCCATGCCAATATTTTTTGACATGGTGATGACAAGATCATACTGTTGCTCTTGAACCTTTTTTAATGCCTCTTCACCAGATGTAACATGGGTAACCCGTGGTGGTGAACTGAGTAGCAAATGTCGGTATTCCCAGATGACCATTTCAGAGATAAGGCCCTCTTCTTCAACAATAAATGCATCATATAGGCTGGATACAAGAAGTATTTCACGGACCTTAAAAGGCATAAGATTGTGAAAGGTTTGAATAGGTTCCTCATACCCATTTTCGTGCGTATAACGAATGTGTGGCAGATTAATACAGGAATCCTTCGAAGCCATATCGTTTCCAGCTTAGTTTAATAGAGTTTAATAGATATTTCAGATAAGAACGTTTGGACAAAGAAAATAAAAAAAAGAGAGCAGGTTTTTTTTTAAACCAATCCATGGTCAATCATGGCATCAGCGACTTTAACAAAACCACCAATGTTTGCCCCGTTTACATAGTTAACATAATTTCCTTCTTTCCCATATTTTACACAGGTTTCATGAATATTGATCATGATATTGTGTAAACGTTGATCAACTTCCTCGCGAGTCCATTGTAGTCGAAGGCTGTTTTGTGACATTTCAAGAGCACTTACAGCAACTCCACCGGCGTTTGCTGCTTTACCGGGGCCATAAAGTATTTTTGCTGATTGGAACACTTCAATTCCCGCGGGTACTGTCGGCATGTTGGCTCCTTCGGCGACACAGAAACAACCATTATCTATAAGTTTCTGTGCATCTTCTTTGCTAATTTCGTTTTGTGTTG
>JAHJFH010000366.1 GCA_018824925.1 Thermoplasmatota archaeon | reverse complement strand
TCTTCAAGGTGTTTTCCAATTTCACGATTCAATGCCATCTTAAAGGGCTCATCAGTTTAAATATCCAGAGATGCCACGATTTGTCGCTGTCGTGCAATAACATCATCAGCGATTTGTGTCCCTATTAAAAAACTAGCAAACTCATATCCCTTCAGTTTTTGTTCAATAAGAGTAACAAAATGGTCTATTTCACCAGTGAGTCCTTCGCATACCCAACAGGCATCAGAAGGTATTTCTTTTTTGATTGTAATATTTCTTCGAATTTCTTTTCCTATTTGATCATTGTTCATTCCCTGAAAACAAGATCGATATACACGACCAAGACAGGCATCACACAGAGGATTTTTCTGCAAAACATCTGTTAATACAGCAGCTGAGGTTGGAATATCCATATGACATATGATAAAAAAAAGGGTATTAGAGTTTTTTCAATCACTTATTCGTCACTAAAGAAGGTTATAGTTTTTAGAGTTGGATAAATCCCTGCCTCAGGATGACCCGCTGCTGAACTTATGAATCGAAAATCAATAGGCAGGTTTCCTGAAAAATCTGAGGGTGGTTGAACCGATATTTCAATAGTTACAGTGTTTTCCTCATGTAACACGGGAGTACCAACAAAAACTTCTGACGGGATATTTATCGTCCAACCTTCAGGTATTTCAACAATCTCGAAACGTACTTGAGTCCGAGCATTCCCATTATTTGTAAGAAATATCTCAAAAACGGTTGTCTCAGAACTAGGCGTATAAACCTCTGAGGGTGCTTCTATCTCTAGATCATGATAATACCCAGCCCTTAGCTGAATTGGTATTCTATTGATTGTTGATGCAATCAAAGGGAGGAAACCAAAAAACCCATAGAGCGTCTCTTGCTCAGCACACACATAAACCGAAATAGTTTGAAACCCTGGTGCTTCACGCGTAAATGCAGCTGACACCCAGCTAATCTCAGGGAACTCAGTTTTTTGAATCCGTAGATGAGGACAGACAACCTCAGGTTCCATTGACGCAATCAAATATTCTGGACTATGTTCAATCGCAAGCCAAATAGGAACCGTCCGAAACCATAAAAATGGAATCACCGACCGAGAACCTAAACCCGAAACAAAATAATTAATTTCAACAGGAAACCGCACCACATCATATTCAGGAAGAATTGTATTTGGAATATATGACCCATTATATGAGAGATCAATATTTCCCTGAAACAATCCCCCACCCCATGGAATCGTCGTCTCTGAAGACTCATTCTGTTCCCCAGAAAATCCAACAACAGGAACCACACACACCATACTCAACATCACAACCAAAGACAGTGCATATACAACCCGTCGTTTTAGTAAAACAAACATACCGACTCCCAATAAACATACCCCCCTCAACCTATAAGAACCTTTTCCACCATAACCACAAAAAATAACAAAAAATTTTTTACAAACACGTTCCTAATAATCTATATAAAACACCACAAAATACCCCACACACAACAAATCCCACTATCTGGAGACAACAAAATATGGTCGACATCAAACCATTTAAAGGCATTCATTACAACCCAAAAAAAATCAAAAAACTCGATGACGTCATGGCACCACCCTACGACATCATCTCACCAAAAATGCAAGACCAACTCTACCAAAAACATGCCAACAATTACGTCCGCCTCATCCTTAACAAAATAGAACCCACAGACACAGAAACAAACAACCGCTACACACGAGCACACCACCTCCTCACCACCTGGCTCACACAAGAAATATTCTCCCAAACCACCACATCCGCACTCTACCCCTATAAAATCGAATACACCATCGACAACCAACCCATCACCATGAGCGGTTTTTTCACCCTCCTCAAAATCGACCCAGACTACAAATATGTTAAGGCTCACGAACGTACCCTCTCAAAACCCAAAGCCGACCGCCTTAACCTCATGCGAGCCTGCAAAGCCAACCTCGAACCCATCCAGCTCCTTTACATCGACCAACATGACACCCTCAGAACACAAATTGACCACACCCTCAGCACCCCCCTTATATCCGTCAAAGGCTACGATGGCTTCACCCACACCATCTGGCGACTCACCGACACCAGCCTCACCAAAACCATCCAAAACTACCTCAAAGATCAAATCCTCTTCATCGCCGATGGCCACCATCGCTACCAAACCGCTATAAACTACGGCCAGGAACAAACACAACTCACCGGAAACAAAGACCCCACAGCCCCCTTTAACTACCGCATGGTCATCCTAGCCAACATGTTCGACCCCGGACTTACAATCCTTCCAACACATCGCCTTATAACACACCCCAACCTCAACATAGACTCATTACTCACATCATTAGAACCCCATTTCACCATCCAAAAACATCCAATCCCCAAAAATACCAAACCCAAAAACCTCGCAAAACACATCATACAACACCTCAAAACAACCACAGACCACAAATTTGCCCTCTACACCAAAAACAATTATTATATCCTCATTCTCAAAGATACCTCAATTATGGATAAACTCGCTCCAGATCGATCACCAACCTGGCGAACCCTTGATGTCTCCATCCTCCATAAAATCATTATCGAAAAATACCTACAAATCACCGAAGACACCCTAGAGGACCATGTCAAATACACCCGCAGTGACACCGAAGCACTCGAACTCGTCAACGACAATACCTACACCCTCTCCATTCTCATGAATCCCACAAAAATCGAAGAACTCAAAACCATTGCAGACGCTGGTGAACACATGCCACAAAAATCTACCTACTTCCTCCCAAAAATGCTTTCCGGCCTCGTTATGTACAAAATAGAATAAAAAAAAACAGTTTTCTATCCATCATATTTTTTTTAGAAAATTTATACATATTTACATTTTGGAAAAATACCACCAAATTTTTATATAACCATACTGACAACACATTAGACTGGTGAGGAAGGGAAAAAGCCTAATTCCTTAATTTTTTGTCCTTCATATTTTTCCCCTCCTTCCTCCCCGACTTATCTTCAATCAAAAAAAATAGTATTTATATTTATTAAGGTCTAATGACATCCTACCCATGAAAGACGATGGACATTATTGATGCATTATTACGAGAGATAGAACCATATTCTGAAATACTACAAATCATCGTTGTTATTCTCATCGCGTTTATCATTTTTAGTATCATCCATCGAATCATTAAAGGTCGTCTCCTTCGAACTGTGAAAACCAAGAAACAGCGAACCAACATCACCGTGTTTCTTGACATGCTTAAATATCTTTTTGCCGTTGTTATTTTCTTAATTGTCATATCATTTTACTCGGGAAAGCTGGGTGATCTTGGGTTCTTCGCAGGGTTACTTTCCGTAGCTCTCGGATGGGCGTTACAAAAACCCATCAGTGGCGTTGTTGCCTGGCTTATACTGGTGTTACGTCGACCCTTCCAAATCGGAGACCGTGTTATTATTTCAGGCATTACCGGTGATGTTACAAATATTACCCTTACACATATCATATTAGATGAGGTGGGTGGGACTATTGATGGTGAAGAAAGCTCAGGTCGCACCAT
>JAHJFH010000365.1 GCA_018824925.1 Thermoplasmatota archaeon | reverse complement strand
TGATACTAATCGCAATAGCAGCAATGACATTAATCATCCGTGAAGAAATACCTTCATTATTCGCATTCGAATCGGTATATTTTTTAAGATTCATTGTTGAAGGATTAAATCACCAATCCCATTCTCCGTTTCCATCCCCATCTAACAAATACCATCGTTCTTCAAAACCTAAATTCGTCATATTTTTCATAAAATTACGAAAAAACATCATAGATGCACCCGTTATGCATCTGAAGGTTAAAACCCACTGCTCACCATAAATATTTTGTTACATTTTATATATACATTAGTATATATGCAATTATCAAAATTTCTTTCTTGAGTAAAACTATAAATATATGTTATAGGATTAATCACTGGGATAAAAAAACAACATCTTTGGTGATAAAAGGAGGGGCATGCTATCAAACTGAATTTAGGTAAAAGCGAACCTAAAGAAACGACTTCTGAAACACAAAAACCAGTTACAGAGGGTACAGAAAAAACCGAACAACCAGCAACAAACGAACAAAAAGAAACACAAGCAGAAACCCAACAAATCGATGAACTTCGAACCATTATACGTATCAAAGATGCAGAAACAACAACACCTCAAACTGAAACATTATCAACTCAACCACCACAAAACGATTCACCAATGCAAACAGTTAAAGAACCTAAAGAAGAGCCATCAAAAAAAGAACCACCAAAACAAGAAACACCATCAAAAGAACCATTGAATCTTGCAAAAAATTCTCCATCAGATCCTAAAACAGAACTTGAACAAAAACGTAACATACTCAAAAGTATAAAGGATTTCGATTTCCAAATTAAAAAAAATCAGGAAGATATTGAAAAAATCTCTGAGAAAATAGATTTTCTGACCAAAGATCTCGATGATTTGGTCAGTTTATATGAAATAGTTTCTGAGCAAATGAATCCGTTTGTCGGCTTATCAAAAGTAACAAAAAAGCGTTTGGATGCCATCGAAAACTTTTCAGGTAAACTAGAATCTTTAGAAGAACGATTCGGTGATTTGGAAGCAATGGTCGAAAAAAATGTAAATAATTTCCAGAATTTTCAAAACCAAAAAACCACACAAAAGACCGAAATTCAGCGGGAAACAAAAGAAAAAATATCGAAGACTGAAAAACCTGAAAAAGATAAAAATATGGATACACCCGTTGTTGAGGAAAACAAAAAACAGGAATTAAAAACATCGGATGCCGAAAAAACAGATACCCAACAAACAGACACCAAAACAACTACCACGACTTCTGAACCATCAGATTCTATACCGTTGAACGATGACTCAGAACAACCTACCATGGCTCCACAACCAACACCTATCCTCTTAACGCAATCGACCATTACCCCTGAACCCCAACCGGTACCATCGATTACCTATACAGAAAATATCTCTGATCCAACCATGCCAATAGCAATAAATGATACGTTATTATTCGGGCTTGATTCTATAATTGATTCATCATTTAGTTTCCTTTTTGTAGAACAAAAAATTGAGGATATTATTGATGAATATTTACATACTTTAAAATAAAAGAAATTTAATATGGAACTCTAAAGGTGGTATATATAGGACTGGGAGATGCACAGAGTGGGAATCAACTTTTGACCTTCTCTGAAATCACACAAGAACTTGCAACAATAAAAAATAAAGGAATTTTGTCACCAGATGTTATTCTTAAAATTCAGCAACGACTGCAAAACAATCAGATTAAATTAACCCAAAATCAACTATACGAACTTATAAATAAGATTAATACTGCATTAAAGAAACAAAAAACCACGTATTCTCATCAAACTGAATCATCACCTGTTTCCGTAAATAATGAATCAGAATTAGCACCAACAATAAATTTTAAAGATAATACCATGCAACAGCTTGTTGAAAATCTTGAAAAAATCGAACAACGACTTAATAAACTTGAACAGACAACCTTCCAATATAATACGGTACAGCCCATAAAAAAGGAATCTGTACAGGATCGAATAGAGCCGCTACAGGATATAACGAATGATGCAGAACATATTGTTGTCCTCATGAAATGGTTACAATACTTGGTTGATAAGATCGGAAAAAATCAACTCTCAGATATCCTTTCATATTATGTGGATATCGGTTGGATTTCAGATGATGTTCGTCTCGATATGCTTGATTATGCAAAAGGTATTATCGAAGAATCTACGAAAGAGGGAACAAAAAAACCATCAACCATATCTCTTTCAACACGAGATCATATTCAATCGCTCTTATACATTCAGAAATTGAAGGATCAGCAATTAGATGAACGATTCATGTCTCGTATCGATCGGGAAATGGATAAAATGTCACGTTCAATAGATCAATATCAAATGAAATAAAAAACATATATCTTTAAGAGTATACAAAAAGGTATATACAATATTTCGGGGGCTTGGAATGCACTCATTACCTACAGGAGGGACTACTTCATGGGGTACTCAACAACTATAGCAATAGCAATAATCGGTCTAAGCATTTTCATATGCGTAGATATATTCACAGCCAGCGTACTTCCTTCCATAAACTCCTATGATACCTCCTATCAAGCAACGGTAAACCGAAAAATAGATGCCCTCCAAACAGCAATTAACATCACCCAAGTAACCGTCACCTCGTATGGACTAAACTATAATCACAGTATCAATATAACAAACACGGGTAGTATCACCATTGATACCTCAAAATGCATGCTCCTAATCAATGGTATTAACCAACAATTCACCTGTTCAGTATCCTTCCTCTACCCAGAAAAAACAGCCTATTTTAACATCAGTAACATCCCAGGGGATGGAGATAAAACCGTAAAAATCATCACTGAAAATGGAATTGAAGATTATTTTGACTATACCATCTAGTTTATTATTTAAATCCAACAATAACACAAAAAATGGAGTAAAAAAAACACCATGGGATATTCACTAATTGCCACTACCTGCGTATTCATGCTTACTCTCGCTATCAGTTTTGAATTCACCCACAATCAACTATCATCAAGTGTCCTTGATACACATGAAAGTCTCACTAATATGTACTCGCGTTCTATTAACAAACTCAACACAGATCTCCAAATAACAAATGTGAGTACAAACTGGTGGGATACTCAATGGGAATATCGAAAACTTATCACCATAAATAGCTCACTTGTAACTGATGATTTAACCAACTTCACAATACTTATTGAAACAACGGATACCAACCTACGAGATTATGCAAAAACAAACGGCCAAGATATCGCATTTATTAATTACAACGGTACAGAAAAATACAACCATGAAATTGAAGAATATGATAACTCAAATGGCTATCTCGCCTCATGGGTAAAAATCCCATCTCTAATCTCTTCTGAAGATACCCTAATCTACATGTATTATGGAAATACTAATGCCTCAGATCAACAAAACCCCTTTCAGGCATGGGATGAAAATTATATTGCGATATGGCATTTTAATAATAACAGTCTAGCAGATTCAACTACTAATGATTATGATGGTACAAACACAGGAACAACCTATGTTTCAAACAGTAAAATTGCTGGAGGACGGCTTTATGATGGGGATGAATACATCGATATACTTAATTTTTACAACCTCTCAACACAAATGACTGCTGAGGTCTGGGTATTTCAAGATAACTCGAATACACAGAATTTTATCCGAATATTTACCCTAGGGCCAGATTGGAATATTAACGATTGGTGTCTTTATTGGCGTATACCTGATAGACAAATGCGCTTTGTTATTAATAGTGCTGATTTTCAATCAGGAGGATTTTTCAACAAAAGAAATGAATGGTTTCATATCGCCGTCTCCTTTGACACTGGCGACGTTATCCTGTACAATAATGGCTCAATAGATGCGGACTGGTCAGGTCTTTATGGTAATACAATTCTAGATACCTATGATAATCTCACTCTAGGAAATCAAAATAATGGTGGAAGGCCCTGGGATGGTCAACTCGACGAAATTAGAATATCTTCAACATCTCGTGATTCCAACTGGATACAAACCTCGTTCAATTGCATGCAATATCCAGCAAGTTTCACCCAATTCAGCACTCAACAATCACTAACATCAAATGAAATTGATCTGACAATAACCATAGTAAACACTGGAATCACACCCCTAAAAACTGATGAGTTATCAATTCTTTTTAATGGAAAAATATGTTCCATAACCTGCCCAGATGTATTTCTTTCACCAAATACTGAGGCAATATGTACTGTTACGGGAATAATCACTGGAACTGATCGAATAAAGATTATATCCGCGGAGGGGATATCCGATTACTATATATACCAGAATTAAAGAGGATGGAATCTAATGGGATTTAGCCTCAGCGGTGCCCATGTCATATTTTTCATCGGTGCTGTCGTAGTAGCAGGAACTGTATCAGGCATATTCATTGCTATCACTATGAATGTCAGTACCTCTTTATCAGAACGAGGTGATCGACTCCAAGAACAACTTGACACTGAATTCAAAATAATCAACGATCCAGATAACATACCATTATCTGGTGATAGTAACTACCGGATATTCTATCTGAAAAATATTGGGGTCAGCCATATCCCCACATCAAATATCACCTTTCAGCTATTCATTGACGGGGAAATAGTTTCTCAGGCTAACTATAATTTCACTGACACGAGTATTCGTCCAGGGGAATATACCAGCATCTATATCTTGGAATCAGTAATCTCAGCTGGCGATCATACCATTAGGGTGGTTGGTCCTTTGGCAATATATGATGAATTTACCTTTGAAATATAAAAATAAAAAATCGTAGGGATGGGTCATGGTAGAATCAGCAAAATCAATAGTCTTAGAAAGAAAAGGTGAAAAAGATGGTTTCGCAGCACGATTCGGAGTTGAAATACCAAATGGCTCCCTCATATTTATTGAAGGCGGGGAAGGTACAGGAAAAAGTATTTTCTGTCAGAGATTCTGTATTGCCTTGTTAAATAATGGTCATACCTGCTCTTATGTCTCAACACAATTCACGGTGAAAAGTTTCCTCAGACAAACCGCATCTGTAGGTTATGATATCCGCAAACACCTTATGTCGGGAAAACTTCTCTTTATCTCTACTGAAGTCACCCTTGCAGAAACATTACCAAAACAATCATTTCTTGAATTATTAATCACGACACGGTCGCTTTTTGATGCGGATGTCATTATCATTGATTCACTATCTACACTTCTATGTGAGAGTCTGAATAAAAATAACCTTGTCGATTTCACAAGTTTTATCAATCGATTAAAAGGAACAGGAAAAATTATCATTACAACCGCTAACCCCAATGAATGGCCTGAGGATATCCATAATTCATTGAAACGTTTCACCGAAATTCATTTTCGCGTAGCACGACAATCCATGCCCGGGGTCGGAATTGTTCACAATATCTACCTTGAAAAATTTAATGGCGCAAGCCGAAAATACGAACCACTAACCACCTTCTCCGTCAGACCCGGTGTTGGGCTAACCATTGAATCAAGTGGTGTTGCTTTCTAAAAAAAGGAAATAAAGTGTTATGGCAAAAATGGCACGGGATGAAGAAGAACAACTCCTCAAACAACATCCTCACCTTCGAGAGTATATAGAGGAATTCAGTAGCAAAGTTGAACGACCCGTATTCTATAGTAAAGTCCCTCGTGATCTTAAAGAGAATCCCTCCCCTAATATCATCTACCCTACCAAAGGAGTTGTTTTTATCCACATCTATAAAACAAAAGATATGGACTTTACTAAATACAATTCCATTGAGCCACATCTTACTGAAGAAACAGAGAATAAAAGTGATAGGATTATGGAAAAAATTCTTGAACGAGCACCATTCGTGGGTCTGGTTAAAACCGATCAAGAATTAAAGGATCAAATACACAAATTTATCGAAGACTTTATAGTGATTAGTGATCGACCTATTGACACAAAAAAAGGCAATAAAATACGGGTTACACCAACTGAAAAAGATGCTATTGAATATGATATCGTCCGAAAAATCGTAGGCGCGGGTCCACTGGAATGTTTCATGCGGGATCCCTATCTCGAAGATATACACATTATAACCGGAGAAAACGTTCATCTGATCCATAAAGTCTTTGGCATGGTTGAAACAAATATTTTTATTGATAAAAAATGGGCAAATACATTTTCCCAGGAGTTTAGTGAAAAGATTGGTAGTCCTGTTGGTGAAGGACAACCCATCGCGGATGGAACCATGACCGATGGAAGCCGTGTCAATATTATCCATAGTAAAGATATAAGTCTGAAAGGTCCGAGCATGACGGTCCGTAAATTCAGTGAAACACCGATTAGTGTCACACAACTAATCAACTGGGGTACTTTCGATGCAGGTATTGGTGCGTATCTATGGCTATCTTTACAATATGGTCGAAGTCTTTTTGTATGCGGTGAAACCGCATCAGGAAAAACAACCACGGCAAACGCCATAATCCCCTTTATCCCTCCAGAGAAAAAAATATATTCTGTCGAAAACACCCCTGAAGTTATTGTTCCACATCCGGTATGGCAGCAACTTTTGACCAAACAATCGGGACCAAAAGAATCACATATTGATATGGATGATCTCTTGAAAGCAGGTCTTCGATCCAGACCTGATTATATAATTCCTGGTGAGACGCGAGGCATCGAGGGTCGCGTGGTTTTTCAAGCAATGCAAACGGGTCATCCAGTTATTACAACTTTTCATGCTGGTTCTGTAACTAAAGTCATTCAGCGGTTTACGGGTCATCCGATTAATGTCCCAAAAACATTCATGGATAACCTTGACATTGTTCTTATTCAGATGGCAGTGGAACGAAAAGGAAAACGCCTTCGACGGGTTCTTTCGGTTGATGAAATCGAAGGATATAACAAGGAAGCGGATGGAATTATGTCCCGTAAGGCCTTTGAATGGAATTCTGTCGATGATAGCCATCAATTCAAGGCAAATCGAAATAGCTTTATCCTTGAGGAACGGATTGCAAAAAACGCGGGGTATAAAGATGTCATGAAGATCTATGATGAATTTGATACACGAAAAAAAATTTTACAGCGAATGGTTGAAGAAAAAATCTTTGATTATTATGAGGTTTTACAGATTATTTGGACCTACTATAAGGAAGGAATAAAAGGCCTTCAAATTTCAATTTAGTCACGGGTGAATACGTAATTATGACAAAGATGACGGATGATGAGGTCAATAACATTATTCAAGATAACCGTCATCTTAAACACTATTTAGAAGAAATTGAAAAAAAAATAGATCGACCCATTATGTACAGTGTTTTAGGTCGTAATATCCGAGATGAAGTCTACCCAAATCTTATCTATCCCACAAAAGGCCTTGTTTTTGTCCATATTTATCGAACAAAGGAGATGCAGGCACCTGAGTATCATGCAATTGAACCAGTATTAAATGATACTGAAAAAGAAAAACTACGATTGATCCTTCAACTTATCATTAAAAAAGTCCCTGAGAAAAAAAGTGTTATATCTGATGAGGATCTTAGAGAAATCCTTAAAGAACTTATTGATGAAATCACGGTTATTGATGAACGCGCTGAACAGGAAAAACCAGTGG
>JAHJFH010000364.1 GCA_018824925.1 Thermoplasmatota archaeon | reverse complement strand
CCAGGTTGATGTGGCATTCCACTGATATAACTACCCCAGAAACGGTGATAGTTATTGATAATTTCAATACTTTGGAATTGCTAAATACGCTTCTTTTTACGCGTATTCAATCAGAGTTCAACTGTAGAAAATCACCATCAATAATCAATAACTTCACCCCATGTTGTGTAGATGAACGATGTGAACTTAATTCATCGAAAACAACTTAGGTCATCCCTTCCTTGACAAGATATGTATCCCCCTTATGAAGTTCACTAACAAATTCTCCCTCTAAACAATGAACAATATGGCCTTTCTTACACCAATGATCAGCAAGATACCCCGGCGAAAATTCAACAAGTCTAATAACGCAGCCCGGGTAATTGTTGTGTTTGCCAAAATGCAAGTCCTTTCGCTCCAGTATGTTCTGTTTTTTGCATCAACGTCCAGTCAATTACATGAAAAGGAATATTTTTTGGATTCATTGATTTATCACCCTTGTATTAATGACAACACTCAATTCAGGTATTCTTTAATATACTTCGTTAAAAAAAAATATCTATCGCAACAAGAAAAATTATTTTCAAATTATTGTTATTACTCAAGTATTTGAACCTAAATCGAGTTACACCATATTATTAGTACATACAAACTAATTTGTAATTATTTCAATAAAGCGAAATGGATTCCCTAAAGCTATAAATTGAAAGAATCGTTCGAAAATACCAAATGAAAATAGTCTGATAAAAACATTCGAATTCACTGGCATAGAGACGGGTAACGGATCTGACCAGGGACTATCTAAACCATGTTCATCTCGCACCTTTACTCTCACAAGATACTCACCCTTTTCTCTCCAGGTATAATTCATAGAAACTGGTACACCAGAACTGACGGTTCCGGACCAGCTCACATTGCCCTCACCCCAGTCAAAACAATATCTGATCGCATCACCATCAGGGTCAACTGCTGTCGCGGTATAGGTATATTCTTTCCATGGTGCCCCCTGTGTAGGTCCTGTTGGTGCATCAGGCTCAGCAATAGCATAATTTGGGCCGGTGTAATAATACACACCTTTTTCCATATTACATTCACCATAGGCAATTTTAAACCAACCATCCTCCCCCCAGTTAGTTCCCCAGCTATTCTTCACTATCCAGTATCCTTCATCTGGACCACCCCATGAATTGTTATAGCCAACAATCGTCACACAATGCCCAAAGACATAACCACCCCAGGTATACTGATATACACCACCCTGATAATTAGGATAGAAATCCTCATACACATCCATCGAAGCGGGAAGTGGACCATGTTCCACAAGGGCACTTTGAATAACTGAAACATTTGATGATACCTTCTTATAATTCTCAATACCAACTAATAATGATCCCCATTCCGGGCATTTATCATCACAGGGAATCGTATCATCAGCTTGATAGGGTAAACAAGCCTCAGGTATAGCCCCATTTCCTTTTATCCACAAGAGTGTTGATGTCCAATACCAGCCATCACAATCACCAGGGGAACAGGAGAGCATATACTGCTCTGAAAGATCAGCAGCAAGTGAAGAATCATTCTCCCAAATCTTAATCATCGCTTCAAGACCACCAAGGGATCCAAACGCCCAACAACTCCCACAGACATCCTGCAACTGATCCTTAATTGGTGTCGTCCAATCCTGTCCATCAACATCTCGCCAATCCCATTCAGCAGGAAGATCATTACGGATTTCAGTGTATGGTTCTTCTGATTGGACTGTTTCATTTTCAGTGATAGTTCCATAGATACAACCACACCCTTCACCCTGTCCTGTCTCAAGGTTTTCATCAGAAAAAGTTCCAATGGTTGAACCCACTGAAGTAAGCAATAACAACCCAAGAAAGATACATACAAAAAAACTGCCCCGAACATTTTTTCTCATAACTCTACCTATAATAACTATCAATAAAAGTCATTTAAATTTTTCCACACTAATATTAACCATAGTATATCCAGTGATTCGGTTAATTATTTAGCATATAAATCATGTATATATCTTGGGAAATAATGACTCAAGGATTACGCTACACGGGACCAATATACCGACCACCAAGTGAAGCACACAGTCTCCTTGTCCAAGCAACGATTGGTTGTCCATGGAACAAATGCACCTTCTGCATGATCTATAAAAAAGGCCCCCCATTCCGCATACGACCGGTCAAAGACATCAAAGAAGATCTCCTCTGGGCATACAACCACTATGGACCCGACATACAAACCATATTTTTCCCCTCAGGAAACACCATCATCATGAAAACCCAGGACTTCGTCGACATCCTCCACTATACCAAACACCTCTTTCCCCACCTCCAACGAATAACCATCTACGGCTCAGCACAATATATCGCCCAAAAAACCGTGGATGACCTGAAAAAACTTGCAGATGCCGGGTTATCAAGAATCCATGTCGGACTCGAATCAGGATCAGATACCATACTCGCTCATGTAAAAAAAGGATCAACCGCGGCACTACAAACCACAGCTGGATGCCATATAAAACAAGCCGGTATCGAACTTAGTGAATACATCCTACTCGGTCTCGGAGGAAAACAATATAGCACTAAACACATCAAAGAAACCACCAAAGTCCTCAACAACATTAACCCCGATTTCATCCGCATCCGAACCCTTCTCCCCAAAATCAATACCCCCTTCCTAGAGGAAATACAAAAGGGAACCTTCACCCTCCTTTCACCCCATGAAATCCTTCAAGAAACCTATACCCTCATCAAAGAACTACAGGTCACTAGCTACATCATCAGTGATCACTATACCAATTACATCCAGGTACAAGGAACCTTACCACAAGACCGAGAAACAATGCTCAGTACCATGCGCACTGCACTAAAAAACGATGAAACCTCCTTCAGAAAACCCTATATCGGTACAGAATAACACACGCAACCCAAAAAAATGGTAATTGAATTCCTCAGCTCGCCCATTTTTCCTCATCTTTTTACAAGCAGCATTCAGAAACAATATTTTTTTTCATCATCGGAATCAATCACCAACCACCACAGTAAAGAGATTTAAAAAACCTCCATCTTGAAATGCCCTCAATATGAGCAAGAAACCATGGTTTACCACATTTTTTTCTGATTTTTCCCCAGAATATAATCTCAAACATATTAAATATACACTATTTTTAAGAAAAGAAAAGTAGATAACGGAGAAGGGATGCTATGGATGAGAAAAAAATCCTTGAAAAATGGTTAAAACAAATCAGAAAT
>JAHJFH010000363.1 GCA_018824925.1 Thermoplasmatota archaeon | reverse complement strand
GAACAGAAAAATCATAAGCATTTTGATTTGTATGCTGCTGTCCGTTACTGTTTCTGCAGTAACAGCGAATTTAAAACAAGTGGATACCTACACACCACGAACCCTCGATATTGTATGGGAAGATAATTTTGATTCCTATGCATCAGGAACATCACTGCATGGTGTTGGTGGCTGGGAAGGATGGGATAATGATCCCCAATGGACTGGCTATGTAACTGATAACTATGCAAATAGTTTACCCAACTCTGTTGATATTGCTGATAACACTGATCTAGTGCAGCGCTTTAGTGGTGTCAATGCAGGCACATATAATTTTTCCTGCTATCAGTACATACCTTCTGATATGGTAGGAGCAACCTATTTTATCCTACTGAACCACTATGATGTTGGTGACTACAGTTGGTCAACACAAGTGCAATTTAACAGTGCTGATGGTACCGTTATTTCTGAGCCAGAGATGGAAACCTTATTCATTGAATTTGATGAATGGATTGAAATCAGGGTAGAAATTGATTTCGAGGCAGATGTTCAGAAATTCTACTATGATGGTACCTTACTTGTTGAGAAGAGTTGGATTGATGGTGTCTCTGGTGGCGGAGCAAAAAACCTTGGAGCCCTTGATCTCTATGCCAATGGTGCATCAAATGTCTACTATGATGATTTCGTCCTAGAAGGTGCCGGCACTACTCCACAACCTGATATTGAAATTGGAGCTATTACTGGTGGCATTGGTGTTTCTGCAGAAATCAAGAACGTTGGAGATGGCGATGCGACTGATGTCAACTGGAGTATTATCCTTGATGGCGGTCTGATCATCCTTGGAAAAGAAACTTCAGGAACCATTTCATCAATATTAGCTGGTGAATCAATAACAGTAAAATCTGGTTTGGTCTTTGGTATTGGTAAACCAACCATCACGGTAACAGCAGATGATGCAACCGTTGAGACTAGCGCATTTGTGCTGCTCTTCTTAGTATTGGGACTATAGGTAGTTCCCACCTCTTTTTTTTCTTTTTTTTTGTTAATTAGTCGTTTTGATAGTTGTCTTCACAATTTTTATATATGGTTTTTTGCAGATATTTGGTATTGGTGAGGAAGGGCTTTATCGTTCGTGCTATTCCCTGTGTTTGGGGCTATGCGATGGTATACCTTCTGGATATATTCCTCCCACTCCATCCTCTCTTTACCTCCCCTTGTTTTTTTTTGGGTATGGTTGGTAATACTTTCGGGGATCTCTTGATGAGGTTTTTAAGGAGGGGGGGTGATAGTGGTGATTCCTCCGATGTTGTTTTGTGGGGGAGGTGTTCTGTAATATGGGGCGGACGGTACCGACCTTTCGGCATGTGATTGAGTCCTTTGGTTTGGATTGGGTTGATTTTAAACGGGCGTTGCGTCGGATTGATCAGGAGGCGTTTGAGTCGTTGTTGAATCATGCGCGGAATCATGCGGCGGCGGGGACGAATATGGTGAATCCGAATCCGTTTGAGCCGATCGTTATGGCGATGTTGGTGGAACATGAAAAGACGTTGAAGCAGTTGAAGGAACGTCTTGATATGGAGTGTGCTGGTGATGGTTAGAGTGACTTTTATTTTCCCCTAAATTTATATATTATGTCTTCTATATATTGTTTAGTTTTATGTAAAAAGGGGCTTGATGATGAAAAAATGGGTTTTTTGTTTACTCTTTGGAATGCTTCTTCTTGCATCAGTATCTACTGCTTCGTTAGTTGAAACATCGGTGAAGGACTCCCCGGGGTCATGTTTGTTGGATGATCTTGATCAATTTCAGGATGTGTATGAAGAAGATAATTTTTTGCCGGTTGGTGCACCAAAACTTATTGAGGGTGTGCAGATTAATTTCTCCGCGGCGCAGTCGTTTATTCCTGAAAAAGAGTTTTTATCACGGGTAGAATTACTGTTAGCGAGAAATGATTCGACGACGTATCCGTTACAGGTGATGATTCGAGATGATTTGTACGGTCCCGTGTTGACTGCGGCTGAGATTCCAGCAACAGTGGTTCCTGTAGAGGCTTTTGATTGGATTTCTATTAATTTCCCGGATCTCCCCGTGGTTGTTGGGCAGACCTATTATATCATGGGTGCTACAGCAAACATATCTGATAATTATTATGGTTGGGCGGGGAATACCGATGGGTTTTCCTACCTGTGGGGGTGTGCATGGATGTCGATTGATGATGGTAAAACTTGGGGTAACTCAAGTACTGATCTTTCAAGTGGCTCCTATGGGATGACCTCCCGGTACATGAATATGCAGCCCTTGGGTATGTTTCCTGATTATGGTTGTGTTAACGATATTCAATTGATGCAGAATGGTACGTGGGATATGTGTTTTCGAACCTATGGGTTTAATGAAGGGCCGCTGGTTGAGATTACAAAACCTGCTTTGGGGATTTATTTAGCAAATGAGTGGTTGTGTTATTTTGCAGAACCAGTTATTATTGGGGTGATTCGTATTGAGGTTGATGCGCTGGATCATTCGGGTATTCAGCAGGTACAATTCTATATTGATGAGATGCTGGTACAGAATTCCTCTACGGCACCATTTCAGTATCTGTGGAGTCAACGTGTGTTTTTTAAACATTTTATAAAAGTAGTAGTTGAGGATACAATTGGGATGACGACAACGGTTGAGTTAGAGGTTTGGAAGTTTTTCTAACCCATATTTTTTTATTTTTTTATGATGTTTTTTTTGGGAAGTTTGTGAATAATGTATTCGGTAAACATGGTTAGGGATGTTACCTCATGGTTATGGGTTGGTTTTGGGATGGTACGGTTGAGGTAATAGGCATCTATTCCTAGTGTTCTGGGTACATTATAATCATAGGTTTTGTGATCACCGATGTGGATGAGCTGGTGTGGTTCTATGTTGAGTTGGTTGCAGATGGTTTGGTAGACATGGGGTTCTTTTTTGACGTGGTTGAAATCGCTGACAGATGAGAATGTGTGGATGAAATAGGATTGAAGTTTGGTGTGTTTAAGTTGTATTTCGATGAATTCTCGTTTTGCGTTGGAGATGATTATGAGGGGGAATTGTGTCGCGAGTTGTTGAATGATGGGGAGGGTTTCGGTGTAGGGTGTGATGTAGTCGGTATATGTGGTTAGGAGGTTGATCCATGGGATGGTGAGGTGGTAGCGTTTGAACCAGTAGGTGGGGTCATACCATTCTATGGAGTGATCTCCGATTTCTTTATAGGCTGTTGTGAGGATTTTTTTTGCGTGGTTGAGGGTGACGTTTTTTTCTTGGGCATAGATTTTTGGGAGGCCTTCGAGCCATACTTGGTCGGCGTAGGAGCTGGTGACGAGGGTGCCGTCGAGGTCGAAAGATAGTATGGGGTACATGGGTGGGTGGTAGGTAGTATGGGTTGGTTGATATGGTTTTTGTAGATACGTTGAGGATGATTTTTAGCGAAAATAATAAATAGTATTAATGATAAATAGTATCACGGTAAATTGTAACACGTAAGGTGTTAGGTATGGGATATTTTAGCAAAATGTCGCGAAAAGAAAAGCAATCGATTCAAAAAGAAAAACAGTTTTTATCGGAAAAGGATTTAAAGCGATTTATTGAACGAGGTTGAAAGTTAGTAATCACGGTTTAATTAACTGTTACTTTATTTATTCAATATATATCTACATGTTTGAATATCATTTATGTTATTAATTAGAAGTTTTAAATTCAAAGATTGGTTTAATTTATGATTTTTGATATTGATTGCTATTCATAAAAGCATTAATG
>JAHJFH010000362.1 GCA_018824925.1 Thermoplasmatota archaeon | reverse complement strand
TTACTTGAACAAGAACCTATTATCGTACAAAAAGATGGTAGTTACACTATTCATCTTCCCTCAGTTTTCAAAATGATTAACCAAAAAAAAGATAAGAAAAAGTAGTAGTTAGAGTCGAAGACGGCGATGTAACTTAACCACTGCTTCTACCGCTGATTTTGCTCGATCGATACGATCTTGTGCTTGCAGGCGAGTCATCCCTGGACCTGAAATACCTAATCCTACTGGTTTTTCATACTCTACTGATAAATCGGCGATTTTTCTTGTCGCATGCTGAATAACGACCTCATCATGTTCTGTTTCCCCTTCGATAACCGCTCCGAGAGCCACAACTCCATCTATGTCTTTTCGCGATATAAGTTTCTTAATTGCTAAACCCATGTCAAACACACCAGGTACTTTAACTATCTTGGTGATCTCAGCTCCAAGAAACTGAGCATGTTCTTTAGCTTGTTCAAGCATCATCATGGTAATATCATAGTTAAATTCGGCAACAACAGCCCCAATTTTTATTATATTTTTTTCAACCATATCTCACTATTCCTCCTAACCTCGTGCAGGACCTACATCCGCAAATCCTTGACGAAGTCCTTTTCCTGCTTGTTTTTTTAATTTTTCAGGATGGAATAACAATAAAATTACATTCTGAGCATGTTCGCGGGTACGTTGCTCAGTTAACCAAGTAAGATCTTGATCATTTGCGGCCTCATCCTCATGGATAAAAACTTCAATTATGTGTTTAGTACACATCAACTGTGTTTGTATTAATCCAAGACTGGCTTCATGCGCACATTGCTTATCAATTGGTTGTGACCCGGGCATTCCCAATGCCATAACAATGTCACAATTATATTCATCAAATAATTTCTTACATGCAACAGGAAGGTCTTTTACCCCAGGTACAGTGTAGGTTTCAATCTGAAACCCTGTTTGAAGAGATTTAAGTTCATCAATAGCAATAGCACGCATATTAATTCGTGCAAAGGTCGTATCTGCTATTCCTATTCGCTTCATGAACCCTCCAAACGTTCCATTTCTTTTTGGAAAGTATATGCAGAAATAATTTTTTGAATGATTCGACGGGTGCCATTGAGATCACTGCCACCCTCATATTTTGGTAATCGGACAACCTTGATTTTACGAAATCCACGTTTTTTAAGTTCCTGATGTATGGTTTTTACATCATGAATTTGATCAAAACCTAAAGCAATGATATTAGGCTGTATTTTTTCGACTATGGTATACATATCATCTGTTGATCCAAGATAAGCTTCATCAACGACTCGAAGTTCTTTAATTAAATTTAAACGGATTTCTTCATGGATAACGGGTTCATGTTTTAATCGTCGAACAGTTTCGTCTCGGGCGACAACAACGACGAGTTTATCACCAAGTTTTTTTGCTTCTTTTAGAAAAAAAATATGACCCATATGGAGTAAATCAAATGTTCCTGTAGCCATTACGGTATGTGGTTTGGCCATGCGTCTTTCACCTCTTGACTGGTAAGAAATATAAGTCCATGGGTTTTCGCATATTTTTTTACTTCGGTTTTTGAAAGTGCGTTCCCTGAATCTCCCATCATCTCGCAACCACTCCCAGCGGGTATGAGCCCAGCCATTATCATTAGTGATACTACTAGTTCAGTATGGCCTTCTCGTTCATCGAGCAATTTTGGGGCTGCTATGCAGATGGGGATATGACCGGGTGATCGAAATTCAGTACCAAAACGTGTGGTTGCTTGGATCGGTTGTAGATGATTCTCTTGTATTTCCTTTATTAGTTCTGCAAATCGATGCATGGTGTGACTGCGGTCTTTGTCCGTTATTCCGGTGAAGGTTTCTCGATGATTGATATATAGGGAAAAAGATGATTTTGTATCGTAGAGTATATCATTTGGTTCTAAGGCTTTCATGACTGGATACTTCTCGGTATTTGTTTGGTATACATCTGCTAGAAAAGGAAGTTGCAGTTTTTGTGCTATCTCATTGGATATCATGAGAAATATGAGACCCCCGCCATCTTTCCGCATAGCTCGTATAGCGTGCGGTGTGACAAATTGTGAGGCGATTACGAGGTCGGTTTCTCCTTCTCGATCATCATGATCATACACAAGGATAAATTTCCCATTTTTGAGATCGGTAAGTGCTTGTGTTATCTTAGAAATAAAGCCACCCAGTTAGCGGCATCGAACCTAATATATTAAAATTTGGGTTGTTACTCAAAAATGAGTTAATTTTCTTTTGATTTTGCTCGATTTGATAAATACCGAGTTACGTATCCAGCAATTTTGTTACGAAGAGTTTTATTATTCATTTCGACAAGATCTTGTACAGCTGCTTTATTATGCTCAAAATTTCTAGGAACGAATCTATCGGGAAATAGTTTAACCAATTCAATCGCAGTATTTTTTATATGTGTTTGCCGTATATTACCCAGAGTAATCACCCGTGTATGTAAGCAGCAGGAATATGATTATAATATTTAAATCTAACATACCTAAAAAAAAAGAGGGGCTTGATTCATAATTCATCCTCCTATTGAAATCTTCCTGAGATTGCAATGCTGGTCATTACAATATCTTGCGATAGCAATCGCAAGACGCAGAATCAAAATAATATAAACATGTGTTTTCACCGCATTCCATCCTTTGACATGAAGATCTTCAAGTCCCATTTGCTTGAGGACATTATTCGTATTTTCCACCGCACTGCGCTTCTTGAATATCCTGGCAAGTTCTTTTCTGTTTAATGAGACCTTGTCTGTTCTCTTCTGGACAAGGTCTTCCACTCGGTATTTGATGTCGAGTGGCTCATCAGTGTTTCTTGGATTGTAGGAGATGATCGGCAGCACGTGTTCATCAATGAGATCCTCCTGCATCTCAACGATGTCCAGACCAGAATCACCAAGCAGTATCCCTGGTTTTTTCACCAATATACCATCTTGGATAACTGCAGTCCATTCTTCCTTGGACGCCTGCTTTCGATGCACGAACTGTGCTGCGATCGGAAGCTGGGTCTGCACATCAACTACAAGTAGCAGCCCATAACCGTAGTAAAATTCTTTTTTCGTGGAATCGTAACTCCACACGGCATCAGCATCATCCAGTAACGGTGTGGAGATACTGGTGCTATCTACTGCATGGATTCCACCTAATATTCCAAGATTCGCTATCATCTGTGCGAGTTCTTTGAATACCGATTCTGCAACAGTAGCAAACTGATGCCAGAATCGGTTGAGTGTCGCGTAGCTCATCCCATCTTCAAGTCCAAGAAAGACCTGAGCTACGGATGTTTTGATGGTCCGTGAAATCCCTCGAAGCGTATGTTTTCCTTCAGCAAGACCATAAAGCAATGCTTTTAGATTATCACTTGGCAGATACGTCCTTGGTCGTCCCTTTTTTGTTTTCTTGCGTTGTTCAAACAGTTGGTTGATGTACGAGAGGTCAATATGTTGGAGAACAGCCTTACCCTCATTTTCCAAAATTTCTAATAACTCTTGCACGATAGGGTTTTCGAGCAAGAGCTCTAATTGCTCTTGCGAGTGCATCCATCTTCCTCAAAAAGAGGATGCACTCATTTCCATTTAATGTAATTCCTATCTGTTGGAATTATGAATCAAGCCCTAATAGGTTAAGTAATCTTTTACATTAATTTTGTGTTTTCCAGCCAAATCTTTTGCTTTATCTAATAAGCTTTGAGGCACAACCAAATAAAAATCTGATTTACCATCAGCTAATTTTTTCCATTGGTCTTTTGCTTCATCATCATTCACGGTATTTTGAGTTTCAACTTCATATAACCTTATTACAATATTTTTTTCCCCTCGAATTTCATAGACATATAAATCGGGGTAAAATGTTATGTCTCCTCGTTTGACACCATGTTTTTTTGAAATACTGGGATTTGTTTTGATTAACAATCCCATTTTTGTTAATTTTGATTCCATTGAGGTAATGATTTCATCATGATTCTTTTTTTCAGACTCAGGAAGATGATGGGTCATTATTTTGCCTCCGCAAATTTTTCTTTCAATCCTTCGATTTCTCTCAATTCATAACCTTCCGTTTTTGCTTCCATTCTTATTACTCTTGAGTCGATATCACTTACCTTTTGAGAAACTTCCCTTAAGTCTTTAACCATTCGTCTAAACATTTCTAAAAATGCACCAGCACCCATTAAACCAGCAGCATACGGTATAACTTCTACCCATGCTGGACTTTGGATTATACCAAATAATTTTCCAATTACCCATATTGCTAAAATAAATAATGAAAGATATAGAACATAATCTACAAACTTCTTTGGTAGCAACATTGCGAATTATAGAACAGATTTAGGCTTATTAAATATTTCAGTTTTTATGCTGTGTGGCATTCAATCGTCCAATACTTCATATTTTTTAAATGCTTCTTCTGTTTCTTCATTTATTTCGAGCGGTGTTTTAATTCTCTTTTTTATTTCCATTGATTTTGCAGAATAAATCTTTGTGTCCTTTCTACTATATACTTCCGCTACAAGTCCTCTTTCTTCAGCTTTCTTGAGATACTTGCTTGCTGTTGGTCTTGATGTTTCGATTTTTCTCGCAACATCAGCAGTACTAGCAAGACCACTTTCCTCTACCGCTTTGGTAACATCCTTTATCATTTTTTCATTAGATGATGACATTATACTCATAATTTCTAATGGATAATATGCATTTAAAT
>JAHJFH010000361.1 GCA_018824925.1 Thermoplasmatota archaeon | reverse complement strand
TTAACCTCAGCCTCAGTTAAACGCCCTGTGAAAATAATACGGTTTGAAATACCCAAATTGACAGCCTGATCAATCAAACGCGGTAACATATCCCCTGCACCAGCAACAACAAAACAAACATCAGGCTCATAGTCCAACACCTTTTTCGCAGCTTTAATAAAAAACTCAGCTCCTTTTTGAATAGTGAGGCGCCCTAAGAACAAAACGATTTTTTGTTTTTTCCCCTCAGGAATCGGATACACAGCATTATGTATAACACTAATAATATCAGGATTTATACCATATTTCTCAACAATTACTCGTTTGGTGAAATGACTTACCGCAATGATCTTATCTGCTTGTTCCATCCCTTTTTTTTCTATATCAATAAACCATTGATTTGGATGAAGCCAACCACTGCGGTCATACTCAGTTGAATGAACCGTAAGAACCATAGGTATACCCAACTCTTCTTTTAAAATCGTAGCTGCTTCCATTGTCAGCCAATCATGAGCATGAATACAATCAAATTTACCCTCAGCTTTTGCAACAGCCTTTACTTTTGTAACAACAAGTTGATTATATCTATGGACTGCTTCGTAAAAATTACCAGCTAATGCTTTATCTTCTGGCCGATCATACGGAAAAATCTCGGTTTCTCCTACTTCTTTTATCACAAGATTTGGTTGGTCACTATTTGATGTATGTTTTGTTTTAGGCATAAAAAAATATACGGTAACGTTTTTATCAGCTAGACTTCGAGTAAGTCCATAGCAATGCGTAGCAAGACCGCCCGCTTTGAACGGAGGATATTCCCAACCAATCATTGCTATTCTCATATCTATCATTACTCCATTAAAGTTTATTATTCAAAGGGAGACTATCAAGTCCAATACAACCTCTCGCAAATTTCAGAATTAATTAAATATAGACCTTTTACCCGCTTATTTTTAATATAAACTTCCATCAATCGATTACTTGATGGCTCTACATCAATAATACCATCTTCTGAATCTATTTTTAATATTTTTCCTTCCTAAAAAAGGAGAGTTGTATGATGTAATCATCCTTAATATTTCGATTATCTCATTTTCTTATTTTTTTAGCGTTAAGTACGTTTGCTCATCCATCCGCTCTAGTAAATATCGCTCTTCGAAAGTCATCTGCTTCTAATGATAGAAGTCGTTTTCGCTTCCTCCAGTCCATATTGTTTTCAAAGACCGTAAATTCTCTGTCCATCTTCATTGATTTCACCTGTTCTTTCCAAAATTTATCGGATAATAGTAGAATACAGCAGGTGCTATATATCATTGTGTACAAAGGCATATAAATACGTAAAAATATTGCATATTTGTGTAAAAAATGGTAAAAAGAATACGCATGAACATATCCTTAACCAAAGAAGAAAATGCACTCATCAAAAAACTCGCGAAAGAGGAAGAAAGACCATATAGCAGACAAATAGTTTACATGACAAATTTCTACCTAGAAAACAATAAACTACGAGGGATAATAGGGTGAAACAAATGAACAATGAAAAATATCCCACAGATGAAGAAATGCAGAAAGAAGAAAATAAAAGAACACAAAAAGATAAAATCCTAGACGAAGAAGAAGACGAAGAAAAAGAAGAAGAAGATGAATATGCGGATTATTCAAAAAAAGAAACGAAATAGATAATTATATCTTGCCATAAAAGAGGTTATGAAATTATAGGTATAAAGGAGAAAATATGGCAAAAAAGAAGATCTCTGAAAAAAGGATCTAATAGGGTTACAAGGACTATTGATTTTAGTCAAGTTTGCAAACATCAAAGAAATACACCCAAGAGAAAGAAAATTGAAGGGATAAAAAAATGAGTAGAGACACAGATAAATATGAATATAAAAAAAAGGGAGAAATAAATAGAAGAAATAAAAAAAAGACGGGAGAAAAAGAAAAAACAAATTCAGGAAAAACAAATTATGCCTAACGATAGGTATTGTAATCTAGCAGGTTTTCCACTCACTACACATCCCGCGTCAAAACAGGATCACCTAACAGGATACTCTGCTAATCATCAACAAGGGATGTACTAAAAGAAGTCATTAAACCCCTTTTTTAGTTTATAACCATAATACCCCCCACCACAGACAACAAAATCATAGAAACCACCCGCTCATTCCCATTATTCAAAAGATTGATAACAACTATCCCATCAAAACATTAAAAAAGGATGACACTTTGTAAGACCGCATGGCAAAATCAAGTCAAAGCCAAATACAACAAGATGAACAGAAAGTCATTCACATATTACGGAAAAACGCCAAAGAAAGTATCGATGACATCGCAAAAAAATGTAAATTTTCTCGACAAAAAGTCTGGCGTATCATCAAACGACTTGAAGAAAACAAAACCATCTGGGGCTACTCCGCCATACTAGATGATGAAAAACTCAAGCTCAACCGCTACCTCATCCTCTTAAAACGAAACAATGTTCCGCTCCCCAAAAAAAATATTGATCTGATCGCACATCGAGGCATGCAAAACCAAATGGAACATTTCGGCATCACCACCGACTGCAGCTATTTTCTCCATGGCGATTTCGACTGGGCATTAAACGTCACTGGAAAAACCATCACCGATATCAAACGATTTGTCGATGGTTTCATGAAAGAATTCGGGCCATATATCTCTGAGGCAAAAATCATCACTGTCATCCTTCCGATGCAACAAGGCGGTATCGACAATCCCAATCCCAAAAAAATCTATGAATACTTCTAATCACATCAAAGATAACCTTTGTTTTCACTAAACAATCATGATACCAAATTGCTATTACAATTAGAATCAAAATCACTATTTAATAATCACATAAATTTTAAGTAATATGAAAACACTTTAAGGTAAAAAATCTAATCGGATGCTGTTAAAATCTTAAAAAACATTGTAGTAATCGATATTTTCAATTAAAAAATTACCCTTTATTATTTGCTTTTTATGGAGAGTAAATATTATGGTTAAGTTAGCGGTAGTCAAAAAACCAGAAGAATTTCCAAAGTTAGTTCCAAAACAAAAATTCATTGATTTCCTATATCATCAATTAGGTGAATTTGGTGATTCAAAAAAAGATATCACGAAAGCTGTAGAGTATGCATTTTCTGATGTAAAGGGAAAAGGTGGGTTTGTAATTGTTGCATTGCAGAATGCAACATTAATAGGAGGGGCTGTAGTAAATGACTCAGGTATGTCAGGATACATCCCGAACCATATTTTAGTCTATATAGTCGTTCACGCAAAATATCGAGGAGAAGGATTGGGCAAAACCATTCTCAAAAAAGTAATTGACGAATGTCCTGGGGATATCGCCCTTCATGTCGAGTATAACAATATCCCTGCTATGAATCTTTATGAAAACGTCGGTTTCAACTCCAAATATGCAGAAATGCGATACAAACAGAAAAAAGAATAATCATGGCAAAACTAAGAATCTACCCTGAAAGAATCATTCGTAACATCGAAAAAATGAATGCCATCATGAGAAAATATGATAAACAATGGTCTCTTGTCACCAAGGTTCTTGGCGGTAATGAAGATGCATTAAAATCTGTGCTAAAATCTGATGTTATTTACAATACACACTCTATAGGTGATTCACGAGTATCGAATCTTAAAACCATTAAAAACATCGATGAAAACATCGTCACTATGTATCTAAAACCACCAGCAAAATCATACATTAAAGGCGTTGTCAAATATGCCAACATCAGCCTCAACACAGACTACGAAACAATACATGCACTAGACAAAGAAGCCGCTCGCCAAAAAATCAATCACCAAGTTATAATTATGATTGAAATGGGAGAATTACGAGAAGGTGTCGTACGAGAAAAATTCCTTGATTTCTACAAAGAAGTATTCAACCTCCCAAATATCGACGTCATCGGACTAGGCACCAATCTAGGATGTATGTACGGCATAGAACCCACATTTGACAAACTCATACAACTCAGCCTCTATGAACAACTAATAGAAATGCGCTTCAACCAAAAAATCCAACTCGTCTCTGGTGGAAGCTCTATAACACTACCACTATTATCCAAAGGAAAAATTCCCAAACAAGTCAACCACCTCCGCATCGGCGAGGCAATATTCCTCGGAACTACACCTCTTACCAACAAAAAATTCAATAATCTCTCTACAAATACGTTTGAATTGCTAGGAAATATAGTCGAATTCGAAAAGAAAGAAACCTACCCCGATGGAGTAATCGGTGAAGGAAATGTCGGCCATGCAGAAATCATCGAAGAAAACAATACAACAGAAAAAAAATATCGTGCCCTAATAGACTTCGGTCTAGTTGATGTTGACACAAATTTTCTAAAACCGAAGGATAAAGAAATCTCCTTCTTAGGTACAACTTCAGATCTAACCGTCTATAGCCTTGGAAAAAATAGACGACATTATAAATCTGGAAAAACCATATCATTCCAACCAAATTACATGGCTGTAGCACAACTCATGAACTCACAATACATCACCAAAGATATCATTTAAAAAAAACCAAATAAAATCACCCTATAACAATACCTCATGCTCTCCATGAAATCATTAAACAAAATCCGACACACCCTTCATCAATTTCCAGATACTGCAGGAAACGAACAAAACACCGCTGCTACCATCCTCTCATACCTACAACAATTTAAGCCAACTAAAATATTTACCAATATCGGTGGAAATGGTCTCGCAGCACTCTATGCCTCAAAACAACCAGGGCCCACTATTGTTTTTCGCGCTGAACTCGATGCCTTACCAATTCATGAAAAAACCTCATTAAAATACCGTAGTCAAAAACCAGGTATCAGCCACGCCTGCGGGCATGATGGCCATATGACCATTCTACTCGGCATAGCAACCTCCTTTTATCACCACCCTGAAGAAATCAAAGGAAAAATCGTCCTCCTCTTCCAACCAGCCGAAGAAATCGCCGCCGGAGCACACCAAATATGCTCTAACCCATTTTATCAGCAACTCAAACCAGATTATATTTTTGCTCTCCATAATCTCCCCGGCTATGATGCCAGTGCAATAATTATTAAAAAAGGAACATTTGCGATTGCCTCCCAAGGTTGCATAATACACCTCACCGGAGCCACCGCCCATGCAGGACATCCAGAACAAGGAAACAACCCCGTTTTAGGAATGACTACAATCATAGAAAAAATTAACACCATCTCAAAAGAATTTCATAAAAAACAAAAACAGGCCATGATCACCATCATACATCTCAAACTCGGCAAGGTCGCATTTGGAACCACACCAGGAACCGGAACAATCATGGCAACACTCAGAGCACCCACTAATATCAT
>JAHJFH010000360.1 GCA_018824925.1 Thermoplasmatota archaeon | reverse complement strand
TAACTTCAAAACCTGATCCCGATAGGATTTTTTCTATGCGATCCCCCGAAATGCGTTTTGTGTTTTTATCTGACACGATAACTACGTTTTGTCTGCTAGTAATTCGTTTACAGAGATCTTTGATTTGATCGGTTGTGTTATGACCTACGATGACTTCCCGTGGAAACACCATGGTCTTATACTTGGTAAATCTCTCCATAGATCACGCCAGTAGGTAAACTCATCACTGGCTATATATGTATTTTGCAGAAATCTATATTATAAGATTTATAACATCATATGAAAGTTATAATTTGAAATGATGCAATAGAAATGATTCGTAGAACAAATATAGTGTTTTATCCTTGTTATTTGTTTGGTTTTTTATCTGCGGATGATCCACAATATTCTTCACATTCTAGTATTGCTGAGGATAATGCGGTGTAGGCTCGCGTATCGAGTAGAAGGCAATTATCTCGAGCAAGTCCTTTAATCGCGCATCCTTCAGTGGTGGGTTTGATTTTTTTTTCAACACGGTCCATCCAATATATAAAATGTAGATTCTGATCAATATTTTCCCCAACCACACATTGTTTAGTAAGATCAGTTCCCGTGATAGAAAATGTAAGACCATCATATTGTAATGTTTTCTGTTCCCAATCTATGACTGGTATTCCCATAGGACCCCATCATGAAATGTGCTACGGATTTATAATCTTGTGTCCTTTCTTTAAAGAAATCGGTTGACTGCATCTGTGTTATTACTTCAGTAATCCATTCAATATTCTGGTAGGTATGCATGTGTATATGCATTTACATATGCAACTAATAATTCAAGAGTATTATTACATTTATAAACCCAGAATGTTATGTAGGGTGTACGAAGGGCCGGGATGCTAGATTACGAAGAAACGGTTATTTCTCCTGATGTACTGAAACCGTTGGTTATTCGTGCTTTACGGAGGAGTAGCATTCGAAAAAAAATTGCGGAATATCTTTTTGATATAAGTCCCAGTGCTAGCTATACCTCTGAAATCGCTCATCAAGTAAAAACCACACCAACAAATGTTATTGGAGCACTCCGGGGGATGGGGAGTCGTTATAAAGAAAAGGAATCATTAATTCATCTTAATATAATTGAACCAATTGAACAGCATCGAACAGACATTAAACTATATCGAATTACTGATTTTGGAAAAGAGATTTTACAGCAAGTTCAAGATCGTCATTAACAATTTTTTTTAACATTTTCTGATAAATCGGTGTGTATAAATAGGAATTGATGATTTTAAGGCTAGCCGCGCTATGATACTTATTACCTGGATTAAAACACATCTCCTCCTTGTTAGCATCATCGGTATTTGTTCCGTTATTTTGTTTATTATAGCAGGGTTACTAATTGCTCCCGAAATATTTTATGATCAATGGATTTGGAAATATTATTGGGGGCCAATCGTTGCTGATGCTGGAGGGACTCCCGTTCATAACGGGGTCTATGTTCAAGAGGGATACACGATTGTTTCAGAAATCACCTATGGTATTGTGTTAATCGTTTCACTATTGGGTATCTATAATTTATTAAAACGCTTACATATCGCGCTGAATTGGCCATTTTTTATGGCATTATTACCCTACATTATCTATGGCCCCGTTACCCGAGTTTTAGAGGATACAGGATATTTTATTGAACCCTTTGTGTATTGGTTTATTTCACCCTTAATCTATGTCCAAATCGCGGTAGTTGTTCTAGGTTATATAGTTCTTGGTTATTGGGTGCTTCATAAGGGTAGACAACAACAAGCTTTCGTTCTTCTCTGTGGAGTTACCGGACTTATAATTATTGCGTATTGGGTTATATGGCTATCAGGGATTCACTATGGTGCAGTTATTATTGATCCGAGTATCATGACGCTGTTAATTGCAGGATCTCTTATTCCTATTTTTTATCAATATTATCATAAAAAAATAAATATTAATGGTGTTGTTTTTTCCGGTGGACTCTTATTACTAATTCCATCAATATTTCTGACTGCTCAATGGATTGCAGGATATCAATGGGCTGATACAAACGGAGTCCGTTTTGATGTATTTATGCTTATTACGGGTTTAGTAACTGTTATCACGGTGTTGGTATATCTTGTTGGGTATCGATATCGTGAACATCCATCCATCGAGGTAGTTCATCATCCATTGAATCTTGCAATGATTGTTGGGCATATGATTGATGGGCTGACGAGTTATGTGAGTATTTATGATCCTTTGCATATGGGAATTCCTTTGTATGTCGAAAAACATCCTGCATCTGATTTATTAATGCAGTTCTGGCCACCCTTATTTCCGATCGTAAAATTTGTGCTAATCCTAGTTATTATTTATGTTTTTGATGTGTTGTATAAAAAGGATCTTGAGCAGTATGGTTATCTAAAGAATTTATTAAAAATTGGGATTATTATATTAGGGTTCTCACCGGGAGTACGAGATTTATTGCGTGTTACGATGGGTGTGTAATATCTCGGTATGAAGCGCACGCTCCTCAAATACTTCAGGAAGGGCACAGCATGCATCGATTTTTTTTATAGTATATCCTAGTCGGTGTGCTAGTGCAAGGGTGGTTTTTGTTGGTATTTCCATTCGAGTCACCCCTGCTTCTACGGCTGTTTTTTCAAATTGGGTGCGTAGTATATTTCGAGGGCGTATGCAACCTAGCGAGAGATCTATAGTGGGAAAGTGTGTTTTTGCGTAGGTAATTACCTGCGTTATTGCGGTTGGATCAGGCGGTGTAGTTGATTCGAGGGGGGTTCCCTTTGTTGGTCGAAATATGATGAAAACAATAACGGAGGGGTGACAGTGTGTTTTTATGATATCAAGTGCATGAAGTTCTCCCTGAATTTTTCCATAGTGCAACCCTATGCAAACATGAGGTACTATATGAAGCATACCTGCATCTGTGAGGTTTTGAAGACTTTGGGTATAGTCATGGGGGGTAGCAGAAAAACCAAAGATATCATTGATGGTTTGTTGTGATCCAACAACTTCAAGTGAGGCAATGTCGACCCCAGCGCGGACGATATCCTCTGCTAAACGTTGGTCTACTAAACCAGTATGAAGTTTTATAATAAGATCCGTTTCTTTTTTAATTCGTTGTATTGTAGGTAGGAGTGCTCGAAGGTTCAACATTTCACCGGTTGGTGTACACCCTCCACTTATGAGGCATCCAACGGCTCCTTGTTCATGGATTGCTAAGGCTTGTTTGTAGAGGTTTTCAGGGTGGGGTACATGTCGCATATCATTGAGATAGACATGGTTGCAATGTTTACAATGTAGACCACAGGTATCTCCGGACATGGAGAGGGATGGAAATTTAGGCCAGACATAATAGGCGCGAAAGATTTTTTGACTCATGGTTCAGTTAGTTGCATTTTTTTGATGAGGTGTGTGAAATCATCAATAGTAAGATTTTGGTTTCTTTCACCCATGGCTTTGATTTCGTGGGTTAGGCGATCTACAAGGGCAGTATCAGGGGAAATGTTTTGTGTTTGTAATAGATGAGCGATGAGATGTCGTCCTGTATGTTTTCCCAGGACGATGTTTCGTGTATTTCCAACGAGTTCTGGTGGTATGGGTTCATAGGTTTGGGGGTTTTCTAGGATTGCAGCAACATGTATACCTGATTCATGGGAAAAAATGTTATCTCCGACAAAGGGTGCTTGTAGCGGTATTGAATGGTTTGCATAGGAGGCAACAAGTTCTGAAAGGTGTTTTAATTTAGTGGTATCGATATTTAGATTTTTATTGTAGAGAATTTGTAGAGCAAATATGAGTTGTTCTAGTGGCACATTTCCTGCGCGTTCACCCCATCCATTTATTGTTGCACAGATATGAGTTGCTCCGGCGGATAGGGCAGTAAGGGCGTTTATAAGGGCTAGGCCAAAATCATTATGTAGATGTGCTGAGAGAGGAAGTGAGGTTTTTTGATGAATATGGTTGAAGAGATACTGGATGGTTTGTGGGGTGGCGCAGCCGACTGTGTCGGTAAGACCGATACGTTGTACACCAAGTTGTTCAGCGAGTTGTATTAGTTCCTCGAGGAATGGGAGGGGTGTTCGTGTACTGTCTTCGGAGCTAAAACTTGGGGTGATGCCATGAGCGTTAGCATAGTCAAGGCAGGAGATAAGCTGTTGTTTGATTTCATCTTGAGTTAGATGCAGTTTATATTTGAGATGGAGTGGTGAGGTAGCGATGAAGAGGAGGATTAGATCTGCATCGGTTTGGCGAGCTGCATCGATATCCTGGTGACGTAACCGTGAGAGGACAAGAATGTGGGCATGGTTCTTGTTGGCAACGATTGTTTTTATTGTGGTTTGTTCTTGTTTGGATATTGCGGGGAAACCTGCTTCTATTTCTGGGATGCCGATATCATCAAGGTATTGTGCTATGTGTTGTTTTTGTGGTGGGGTGAATGATACATGTGGCATTTGTTCACCGTCTCGAAGGGTGCTGTCATAGATGGTGATGGTTGTGGGTAATTGAAAATTTTGTAGGATTTCTGGTTGGAGGTTATATGGGCTTGTTGCCGGGTATTGTTTCATAAGATCACGGTATTTTGAGTGTTTTTTCTTCCTGTACGTAGGCAGATCCTCCGACTTTAACGGTGGTTTTGTCTATATGTATGTGGACCCGTCCTGGTCGGTGTATGATGTCTCCTTGTTCAGCGATGAGAGCTGAGGTGGTGATTTTGTTATGGTATTTGAGATAATATGATAGCGCTCCATTTGCGGTACCTGTAACAGGGTCTTCATTGATACCATAGTAGGGAGCAAAGTTTCGAGCATGATAGGTAGATGTTGGTTCGAGAGTTTCAAAGGTATATACATGCCAACTACCGAGTCCATGTTTTTTACAGAGGTGGTGTATTTCATGAAAATCGGGGGTGAGATTTGTTAAATCTTTTAATGTATGAAGACAGACAGGAAGGGTAAATAAGCCGGTGGATACTTTTTGTAGAGGTAGGGTGGTGTCTATCGTGGTTTTTGCTATGTGTAGTACATGTGCTATTGTTTCCCAGGTGAGGGAAATATCCTGGAGTTGGGGCGGGTTTTGTGTCATCATGACACGCTGTGGTAACGAATGCTCAAAATAGATTTCAACGGGGAGAATCCCGGCCTTTGTTTCCTGATGTACTACCCGGGGGTTCTGTGCAGAGGAGGTAATGATTTTTTTTTGTGCGAGTGTATGAAAAGTGGCGATGGTTGCATGACCACAGAGATCAACCTCTATTTGTGGTGAAAAAAAGCGCACATGAAAATCTGCTTTGGTACTAGACTTTATGAATGCGGTTTCCGATACCTTGAGTGTTTGGGATATCCATTGCATTTGCTTGGGGGTCAATGGTGGTGGATTTATTGCTACTCCTGCGGGATTTCCTCCTTGTGGGGTTGTTGAGAAGGCATTTACTTTTTGCACGGTTACATTCATAGGTTTCATCTCATGGTGTTCCATTGTGGTTGTGAATAGCGTGTCTGAATTAAATTGTCTATCAAAGCTTTTTCTTTCTGTGTGAATGGTGAAGGATTGAAGG
>JAHJFH010000359.1 GCA_018824925.1 Thermoplasmatota archaeon | reverse complement strand
CGTCCCATAACCTCAATAAAATAAGGCCTTTTAAACGTTTACATTTTATTAAAATAACCGCCTATGTACATGGACTGTTGTCTACATAAGCATCGGTTTATACAACTGCGAAAAACGCTTTTAAAAGAATTTTTGATGGTACTAATACCGCTAGAGAAAACCTGCGGATAATGATGGGATGCCAAAAGCATATATGGTATATGCTTTAAAAAAATGGTTTAGTACTCAAGAAATAAAATGAGGGAACACACATATGAAAAAACGTGATGGGATGCAAGGATTGGAAAATGATCAAGTTTTTGAGTCATGGACAGAACGTCTTGAGCAGGTATTAATGGATTTTTGGGATGAATTTAATACCCCGAATTGACTTCATAGGATTTTTTAATTCGGTATGTTTTTATAAAATCCTTTCCTTTCATTTTTTCTAATGGCACATAAATCACCAAAAGTTACTGTTGATGCTGTTTTATTGAAGGATTCTTCAGTGTTATTGGTTAAACGTCGATATCCACCCTTTGAGGGATATTGGGCGTTACCTGGTGGGTTTGTTGAGTATGGGGAAACCACTGAAACAGCGGTTCTTCGTGAAATGGTTGAGGAAACTGGTTTACAAGTCAGGGTGGAAAGATTAATAGGAGTGTATTCCAATCCTACTCGTGATCCACGAGGGCATACAATTTCAGTGGTGTATAAGGTTATTTATAAGTCTGGAGAGCTTATTGCAGGGGATGATGCTGCAGCGGTGAAATATTTTAATGCTATGCAGTTACCACCTTTAGCATTTGATCATGAAAAGATATTAAGTGATATACAAAAAGTGGGTGTGTAAATGCCGTTTTGTCCAAAATGTAAATCATTGTTATTGCCCAAGGATGGGAAATTTGAATGTAGTAAATGTGGGAATGTTTCACAACGGAAGGGTAGTAATATTATTGTGGAGAAACAAAAGCAAAGAGAGACTGTTGTGTTGGATAAGGAGACGAATTTATTGCCGAAAACTCGGGTGGCCTGTCCGAAATGTGGGAATAATGAGGCGTATTGGATTTTACGGCAGACTCGGGCAAGCGATGAACCAGAAACACGGATTTTTACGTGTACGAAATGCGAGCATCGATGGCGTGCGTATTAAGTTATATTTTCTTGATGTGATTGTATTATTATTTTAACGACATTAATTATGGAAAATTATATAAATACCTCAAATCAATTCATTGATACCTACAAAAAAAATTGAGGTATGGTTGGTTCAGATGAAACGTTATATACCCTGCCTAACACTTGGCGTGATCAGCCTGCTACTCATGCTAACCGTCAGCCCTGTAATGGGAATACGGCCACTCCAACAAATCACAGCACAGCAAGAAGAACGTGCTGTTGAGAAAATTATGGACTTGATAGAGGATGCTGCCTCTCGAGCAACAACCTTTGAAGAATTCATAAATTTCTTACGAAATCTGTTGAATCGGGATGAGTTCAAAGCATTTCCCATTATCCGTCAAATTCTTGAAAAACTCATGGATACCACCATAGGCAAAACAGGGTTTACTGTTCGTGGTAACAGTATCACGGGCGTTCGAGACTGGAATTTTTTTCCCAATCGATCAAAAAAATATTTTGTTATAAGCTATGGTACCTATAATCGTTTGAATCCCTGGAAGGATAATCAACTAACCCTATCAAAAGAGGGGTTAACCTTTTGGCGATATGGTGGTACGGAGTCCCTGTTTAAGGGACGGACCCTTATTATTGAGCGTCAACCCTTTGGTATTAAGCAACGAGTTATTGGCTCACATATGGGGTTAATGACGGGTTTCCGTGGTCTCTTTTTTGATATGGAAAGTCGGATTACGGGGAATTCATATACCATGTTTATGGGTCGAGCACAGCGTATTCGTGCGTTTGATCTTACCCCGTTTTCAGATTAAATACTCATTTATTTTTCCTTTTTTTTTTGGTAATTTAGGTTCCATTATTTTTTTGTTTTTTTATCTGTTTTTCGCTTGTTGTCTTAATCATAAGCAGAAAAATATATAAACCGACAAAACAATAAAAAAAACTGGAGAATTATTTAACCATATAAGTAATGATTTAATTTGGGGGTTACATGAATATGCGATATTTGAAATCTGTGTTGCCACTCAGCGTAGTACTTTTATTTTTTGGAATGGCTGTTATGCCAGCATCTGCAGGCGTGTCTGAAAAACAATCTTTATCGGTTGTGGAAGAGCAACAGATGAGTGATTTTTTGCCATTGTTGCTTACCGCGATTGAGAAAGCAGATAGTTTGCCGCAATTGGTTGGTATTGTGAACCAGTTTTGTAATGACTGGGGTCGTAACCCGATTTTGATCTTTTTGTTACAGCTTCTTGTTGAGGGTATTGGTTTTCGGAATCGTATTAATGAGATGCGGCCTTTGCGTCGTGATGCCTTGGTTATTAGCTGGGGTTTTTCTAATAAGCTTAATCCTCTTCGGGAGAATAAGTTGCAGCTGTATCGGCCATTTAGTCTTTGGTATTATTCTGGGCCGGCGAAGTTATTGATTAATAGTCGCACTATTATTATTGATTTATATCCGTTTATGGTGAAATCCTTGACCGGTCGTCAGATTGGTTTCATACGGAATTTTGCGGGGTTGTATTGGCATCGTCAAAGTACCCTGTGGGATAAGAGTTGGACGATTATGGTTGGTCGTGCGATGACGGTCCGTGGGTTTGATCT
>JAHJFH010000358.1 GCA_018824925.1 Thermoplasmatota archaeon | reverse complement strand
TTTTATAAAACATTCTATTCATATATTAATTATTTCAAAAAACCCAATGCTTCCTCGATACGTCCCATTTCAATACCTGTTGTGTTGCGACCGATTATCGCACCTTTTGAATTTGCAACTAATCCTGTACCGATCATGGGGTCCCCATGATTGACGGTGCCAATCATTGCCTCCACATTAAAAAGTTGTTCGAGATGGTTCTTTTCATCAGGGGTGATTTTTGGGTGGCATAAACATCCTTGATTTGTGACCACTGCAGCCATGCCGACAATATCCTGCTCAGCGATTGTACCTCGTTCAACGGGAACACCCAATGTTTCGTGTAACTCTTGTATGGTCTCATCCTTTATTTTTGGATGCACCATAGCGCCATGATCGTTTACTAAAATATCATTACCTGCTGCGTTTAATATATCCTCAATAACCATGAGCCGTAACCCTTGTTTTTTGATTGCTTTAATGGTTTGTTGATTTGCTGACCAGGTAATGACTGCTCCTTGGGAGTTCATGGTCAGTAATGAACCAATGATTGTGGAATCAGCGATTGATAATTCAATGAGTTCTACCTGGAGGGCTGCCTGTATCCTTTTTTTCACACTTTTTAGCAGGGTATATTGTAAAAACGCTATCTGTTCGTTTGTGCGACAGTAGATCCCTACATTTGGATTTTCGTTGAAATCCAAGAGCTCAAACATAGAACCGTCACTTGCTCTCAGATTTCTTTTTTGTGGCTTCCTTTTTCTTTTTATCTGATGAAGCTTTTGATTTCTTTGGTGTTTCAGCTGATTGTTTTTTCTTTGTAGATGGTTTTGATTCTGTTTTTTTTGCTGGTTTTCTCTTGGATTTTGGTTTTTCTTCCGTATCTGTCTTCTTTTTTGGCGCCTTCTTTTTCTTAATTTTTACCTCGCCGTCTACTGAGGGTGCAATGTCATACTCTGCGGTACCAGCACCGCCTTCTGCTGGTTCCATCTCAGCTTCTTCTCGACGTAGAATAGGTGTTTTTTTCTCACGTTCCTCTTTGAGAAGTTCTCGACGGGATTTCAGTATACCTAATTCGGGGAGGGTAACTTCAACGACACCATCCTCAAATTTTATGGCACGAACACGGATTTTACTGGGGATTTTGAATTTCCCATGTGCCCATATGGCATGATTGAGAGAATCATCAATCCAGACATCTTCACGAGGGACCTTCATATGTTTAATCATAAAGTTACGTACTTGTTTAATGGCACGGGGTGCTGCTTTTGATGAGGGTCCAATTTTTGGTTGTCTCAGGGGTACAACATATATACGCTCAATTTCTTTTTCTGCATCTTTTTCGGCCATGGGTCATCATCCTTTTTTAAGTTTACTTCGTCGCCAATGACGAGTTTTTGGATGGCGGGTAAACCGTCGGTTGGTCCGAATCATGACCCATGCGGGTACACGTCGGTTACTTTTGGTTGCTTTGCCTAATCTGAGTTTTGTCCCCAGTGTTTTATGGGAGGCCATGGTTTAAAACTCCTTTTTTCTGATATGTATTTCCCGTTTTTTTGGGAGGATCCTTTGGAGGAGATCCTTGAGTTGTTCATCGTCTATTTTGGTTTTTAATCGGCCGCTTTGGACGAGCATGATGAGTTGGTTTTCGATGTTTTCGGCGATTTCTGGTCGTGCGACTTTGATACGTCCGAGTCGTTCTCGTGCAGTTGTGGTGAGTACGGTTCGAAGGATGGCTTTGCGTTGTTCATCGAGTTGTTTTTGTTGTTCTTCTTGATGTGTAGTTAGTTCTTCTTGTGAAATTTGTTGTTGTTGTAGTTCTTGGAGGCGTTTTTTTCTGAGTTGTTCAAGTTCATCATCCATTCTACCGGTCCTCACGAATACCTTCTCTAATATTATATTAATACTTCTGTAACCCTACATGTGTGATTTGAAGGGTTTTCATGAGTTCATGTGCGGTGTTATCAAGGAATGTTTTTCCTTTGGGTGTGAGGGATCGGCCTTTTCCTCGTACTTTGGTGACATATCCTGCTTTTTCAAGTTGTTGTAGGCTATGTCGTAGGATACTACCGCTTGCCCCTTTTGCTTTGGAGGGCTTTGAGCCTTTATCTTGTTTTCCACCATATTCCGATCTGAGATGTTCCACCCCAATAGAGTTATGGATGTAGATTTTTCTGAGGACTGATGCACAGCGGGTATACCACCAGTTACGGTCCTCAGGCGGGTTTTCTCGATGGATACCAGTACGGACGAATTTACCCCATTCTGGTGGGGTTATGGTAGTGTCTTGCTGCAGCTTCTTTGCTACGGCGGTGATAAGCTGCGTTGCGGGGACATCATGTGTGGTTACCATAGGACTTCTCTTCTAATGTCTATATAAGGTGGGTATCGGTAATAAATGATTTGTTATATAAGGATATTGGGTGTATGTTTTCTGGTGGTTAGGGTCTTTTTTTGGTGTAATGGCATCCGCATGAACTGATGACAGTGGAGGCAGTAGGAGATAAGTTGTCCACGATGTATGCGGGTTCGGACGGTTCTTCCGGGGAGTAAATAGTGGTAACAATGGCTGCAAATGTGTTGTTTAAATTCTGGTGGGATGGGTACGAGATAGCGCATGGAGATTTTTCGTGCTAACTCGACATATCGGTTCGCATAGGTGAATCTTCCGGTCATTGCCATCTGTTCAGCTTGTTGTAATAGCATCGTTATGCGTTTCGCTGCTATCTCTTTATGTTGTTTTTTTCGTTTTGCATGCATACGGTTCATAGAATACCCGGTTGTGTTGTGGGTAAATCATGGTTCCTTAAATATTCTAGGGTGTATGTGAATATGATATCAGAAGTTTAGCTAAGCCATCAGTTCATTGGTCATCTTTAGTATTTGTGCTAGCAACAGAAGGTGATTTTAAATTACATTAATATAGTTATAAAAATTATTTAATCGCAAGTCATCATTTATGATTACCTACGCATAGAAAAATTTATTAATGTTGTGCGAGTATATAATAGTATGAAGGCAGTACAACTTGTCAAGAAACTTCAAGAATATCCTACCTTTAATATCGACACCTTCGCAGCAATAATTAATCAGGATAAAACCTATGCGAAAACCTATCTACATCGGTTAAAAAAAAGCGGTATTGTAACACAAATCCAAAGAAATGTATATACCGTTCATGAAGACCCATTACTCGTTGCTTCACGAATAATATGGCCAAGTTACATCTCATTATGGGCCGCATTTCGCTATCATAATTTAACGGAACAAATACCCAATACCATATCTGTGATAACCCCTCGTTCAAAAACTCGTGAAATAATACAAATGAGGAACACCCTGATTATTTTTGAAAAAATTCGACCATCATGGTTTTTTGGTTTTATAAAAATCAACATACAAGATTTTGAAGTATTCATGGCAGAACCTGAAAAAGCATTAATAGATGCTCTCCTCCTAAAAAAAATTTCAGCCTCTGAAATCTTTTCACTCTTACACGAACATATCAAAAACCTATCTACCAAAAAAATGGTTGAGTATATCCTCAGAATACAAAATCATGCATTAGCGAAACGGTTTGGTTGGATGCTCGAATCCCTTGGATGTAGCTCTGCAAAAAAACTGGAAAAACAAGTATATGCAACAATGATACCCTTAGATGTATCTCGCCCGATAACAGGGGTACATAATAAAAAATGGGGTGTGATTATTAATATTGGGGGGGCGGATGATATCAAAAATTGAGCTTGCACGAATTGCTGAGATGAAACACCTCACCATCCGGAATGCTGAGAAGGATTATCTCCTAGAACTCCTATTGTTTTCTCTTTCAGATGATAGATGCTCACTCGTATTCAAAGGTGGAACCTCGTTATATAAATTTTATAATCTTAACCGTTTCAGTGAAGATCTTGATTTTGATGGTATAGGAAAACGAATGCCGATTGATACTCTTATAAAAAAAAGTATAAGAAATTTTGAACTTATGGGAATGCAAAGAACACTTCATGAAAAAAACGAATATCGTAACGAGATAAACATACGATTTACTATAAGAGGACCACTGTATGATGGCAGTAAAAATAGTATGGCCCGAATTACTCTAAACATAAGTACAAGAGAACGACCTTTATCATCTCAAATGAAACTTCTTATCGCCTCTTTTCCAGAGATACCATCATTTGAACTCTCTGTTCTTGATATCGAAGAGATCGCTGCAGAAAAAATTGGGTGTATTCTGACAAGGGAAAAACCAAGAGACATATATGATCTATGGTTTTTGTCAAAAAAAGGTGTTACCTTAGATGTTTCATTAAGTAATAAGAAACTCAAAATCTATGACTTAATATTTAACCAGCAAAAATTTATTGAGAAAGTATATGAAAAAGAAAAAATGTGGAAGCGTGATCTGCAAGATCTAATCATAGGGACGCTTCCTAAATTTGATGAGGTGGTAACTGAATTAATAGAATGGATTAAAATCTCGTAAACATATCTAGATTTTTATTACACTTAATGGGCTTGATTCATAATTCATCCTCCTATTGAAATCCTCCTGAGATTACAATGCTGGTCATTACAATATCTTGCGATAGCAATCGCAAGACGCAGAATCAAAATAATATAAACATGTGTT
>JAHJFH010000357.1 GCA_018824925.1 Thermoplasmatota archaeon | reverse complement strand
ATCGTGGCTAACACCCCTGTATCAAATTAGTGTCTTCTTTGCATTGTTTGGGACAGCGTATGCTGGTTTTGAGGCAGCATCTCGTATGTTATTTGAGACATCAAAGCATCTCAGTAAACGTATAAATCGTCTACCCTATCGGAAATTTCTAGTGCTTTTGATGATATATATTCTCGTGACGGGTATCCCTGTGTCGATACTGATATACTTTGGGGTGTCAGTGGTACTTATTCTTTCATTAACGCTATTATTTATTGGTGTCGTAGGAGTTGTTATCTATGGTTTTGGCGCTATTTATATGAGCCAAAAGGTCTTACCCAAAGACTATCGATTAAAACCATTGGGTTTGATACTTGCTTTAATTGGTTTGGCTTTTATGATGCTCCCCCTCCTTTTTTTATTGCTATGATGATACAACAGTGGGAAAGATTTGTACCATAAGTGCTATAAATGGGAAGTGACCAAAGATATGTATTGTGAGAATTTATGGGACATGTATTGGAACGAAAAGACCACACCCACATCTATATTCCTCCATCAAATCATCTACAGAAAAAACATAAGAACTCAATGCGATTCGCTGAGCTTATTATCGCACTTGGTTTAATCACTATTGGTACCTGGATTATTATAACAATTTAATCATTTAATGTCAGGTTTTTTTTAAATAAATCTTTTTTATCGATATATTTTTGCCTCGATTTTTCGAAAAAAATATAAAAGAGAATTGTCTAATATTAGTATACAACACATACAGGATGTCGATACGGACATGATAAGCATCAAGATATACAAACAAGGAAGCGACATGGTTATTGGTGCATGTGATGAGGAATTACTGGGAAAACGATTCACTGAAGGTAAATTCCAGATTAATGTCACGAAAAAATTCTATGAAGGTGAGCGAATCACCATCAAATTACTGGAACGGTTTTTACAGGATGCTACCATCGCAAACTTGGTAGGAAAAAAAACGGTTGCCTGCGCGATAAAACTCGGTTTAGTAGATCATGACAGCATCCTCAATATTAAAGGTATACCTCATGCCCAGATTGTGCGTATGTTTTAATCTTTTTCACGATTTGTTGATCGTAAGTTTTCAATTGTTTTTATGATATTATCCGTATGAGTGCCATGCCAGTAATACTTGGTACAGTGAGGGCAATACCAGAATTTTTTTCTTGTTTCTGCAACAAGAGGTGGTACATTTTGTTTCGCTAGTTCTCTGTTAACCGTGATTAATGGTGTGTTGCATATACAACACCGTGATAATGGCGTATCCTTTGGGAAAGAAATATGATGGTGCATTTGTAGGAGCTGATCCTGGAGGCTTGTTGTACTGATCAAAACCGCAGGTATTTTTCGCTTTTGTGCACGGTGGATTAGTTGTTTATCACGAGAAACCAGTAATCGCTGCTGTTCAGCTGCAATCTGAAGTAGATCATCATCAGATAAAGATTCACGAGCAAAATAGGTATCAATTCCACATAGTCGAAGCCAGGTTGCCAGACTTCCTAACATCTGATCGCACAACACGTTCATAGGCTATTCTCACAAGAACCCTAAACTGAACTTCTTATTGATTGTTTGTAAAATATTGTTTAGACATAGTTAAACTATTTTTTTTTATATTTTAAAAGTATTCCATTTCCCATTCGTATACTATCTGTTAACTGTAACGATACTAAATCGTTTAGTGATAAAATCCCCGTCCCATCTGCAACCGTTGGTGTAGCAGCACCTCCAATGATTACTGGAGCGATATAGATGAGCAGTTCATCATAAGATTGTAACTGTAAGAAATTCCAAATAATCATCCCACCTCCCTCAACTAATAAGGTGCGGATACCACGAGTATATAATGTATCTAAAATTTTTCTTAATGGAAGCTGGTGATGATCATCAAGGTTAAATGATATTGTTTCAACATGATTCTTGTGAAATGCATAGTGACATGTGTTTCCGGTAACAAGGAGGGTTTTTGCATTATTATTAAGCACTAACGCATGTTCAGGGGTGCGACAGTGACTATCTAATACCACTCGTAATGGTTGCTTCGGATGTGGAACATGTTTTTCTTTCACTGTTAATTTGGGGTCATCAGCAAGTACCGTTCCAATACCCACGAGCACTGCGTCACAATCAGCTCGTAACCGATACACCCTCGCCATATCCTCTTCAGATGAAAGGCGAAGTTGTGCCCGCCATGGCGTAGCAATTTTTCCATCAGCAGACATCGCACAATTAATGATAACATAGGGTCGATTCATAGATCATCTCTATAGTTGTGGATAT
>JAHJFH010000356.1 GCA_018824925.1 Thermoplasmatota archaeon | reverse complement strand
TGTGTATATCACTGAACGTATCGAACCGGAATATCTATCAAAGGTCGATGAAAAGGACGTTAAAAAGGCCATGGAAAAAGATTAATACACTCAATTCTGTTGCTGGCCTCCTTTTAATAAAAATACTGGGGCTTGTAGCTCAGCTAGGTAGAGCAATCGGCTCTTAACCGATCGGCCAAGGGTTCGAATCCCTTCAAGCCCGCTACTACAGAAACCTGGTTAATAGCAGCATTTTTTTTATACTTGCTGTGTGATAGCCTCCTAAACGTCATCAATATATATTGGTTATGGGTGGTAAGGATTCGTAAGAAATGTCCGAAATGTTCCAGTAAAGCAGTGCGATTGTATCAAAATAAATCTGTTGATGGGAAACGCCGGTGGGTAGCAGTTGCATGGATGTGCACGATTTGTGGATATATCTACACTGTTGCCTCTGATACCCTTGTCTATCCACTTGGGGGTGAGCGCTATGAGGAATCGTTTCATCAATTATGTCCAAAATGTGAACGTCGGCTAATTCGCGTATATCAACATAAGAATCCTGTACATGGTAAACAGGAATGGATTTCGACTGCTTGGTACTGTACACGTTGTAAATATCTATGGAAATAACCCTTTTTTTCTTGGGAATGGTATAGGAAGGGGTACCCTAAACTATTAAATAGGATTATCTATTTTAGGGGCACATTTGATAGCCTGAGGAACAACGAATGAAAAGAAGTTCACGAGTCTGGAAGAAACGCGGTAAAATGCGTTGGAAATGGCGGAAGAAACGAATGCGACGAGAGAAACGAAGTCGGCGGAAGTAACTGATTACATGGGAGCATGGTGTAACCCGGCATCATTGTGGGCTCCAGTTAGGAATGATTACAAGAGGGTCATCTGAAACGGTGATGAATAACTGGAGCGATGACCTAAGAAGAGACCCGCCGATCTGGGTTCAAATCCCAGTGCTCCCATTCATTTCACTTACCAAAAAAAAAAATACGGATGAAAAGAAGGGGTTGAAACACACAATGAACAGTAAATATATCAATCTAAAATCAATACTCAGCATATTATTAATTCTAGCTGGAATAATCTTATATATATCCTGGGGAGTTAGGTATGGAGTATGGTATGATATCGGGATTTATTCCATCACTATTGTCCTGGTATTAGCTGGTCTATTTGGATTTATTTTAGCAACATATTTTGCAGATGACTCAAAAACGGAATAAATACAATGACCGGTTTCATTCCTTTTTTTCCTTTTTCTTAGGGTTGCTACAAACCTTTTTATAGCAGGGTGAGATGATAGGTAGTATATGGAGCAGGATGAGAGTCTTAAAAAATATTCAGGTGAATGGATTTTATTGTTTAATGATGAAATCGTTGATCATAGTATCAATCTAGAAGATGTCCTCAGAATTGTTGAAGAAAAATATCCTGTCGATAAATTCCCCGAGGATACCATAAAAATATCAAAAGTATTAACCGGTCATATCCATTTACGATGAGAATTATGCAACCGATGCAATTTATTTTTGAATACCGGGATTATCCACTTATCCCCGTGAAATTTACGTTTAAAAAGCGAGAAACCCCCATCATTGATGCATTATTAGATTCAGGTGGCGATTTCATCGTCATCCCTAATGCTATCGCGAAATATCTTGGGTTAAAACTTATTGATGCTGGTTGTGTTGATACTGCTGGTGGTGAAACCACCCTATATAAAACCACTGTGGATCTCGTTATTAAAAGCAATAAAAAGGAATATTTGTACAAGAATTTAGAAATTCACGTTTCTGATAGTAACGACATACCTGTGTTACTTGGTAGAAAACCGATTTTTGAGGATCATGAAATTACGTTTAAAAAATATGAAAGCATCTTAATTTTAACACAGGTTCCAAAACATACCTAATATGAATTTTATTCTGTTGTACATAAAAAATTCTCTTGGAGAACAACAGGGAGAACATTTAAATGCAGGTGTTGTCATTCAAGAACTGAGGAAATAGTATGGTATATATGCACGATGGTTGGACCTTATACAAAAGGGATGTTATATTAAAAGGAGGCAGGAAACAAACGATTTATTTCTTCAGTAAGCGATCACCAAAAAGTGGAACTCCTACGGACATGCCACCAGGTTATGTTGTAGGGGTCAATAAAAGAACTGGCCTTCCGTATCTAAAAAAGAAATAAATATTTCGTCCACCCCCACACACTTTTTCCTTTCTTTTTTTTTAAACAATCCATCATATCGTCTTTTATCAAAGGATACCTTATAATAAGAAAATGCTTGAGTGGGCCCGCTGAGATTTGAACTCAGGTTACCAGCACCCCAAGCTGGAAGGATGCCAAGCTACCCCACGGGCCCCAGAAATACGGGCTATACATATGGCGACTCTTAAAAACCTTTTTCATAGGCTTCTCCTTAAATAACACGGGAGTGATAAATTATTTATCATAATGAAATGATTTCCTTATCTAACCTATTTATCATTTGAATAGTTATAGATGGTACTAATGAATCCACAAAGTAGTTCGCTTCCTTGGTTTCGAAAACCTTTTGCCTTTATTACGCAATGGCGCCCTTTTCCTGCTTATGAGCTCCTTAGTTATGTTTTTATGTTTGCCTCTGTCCCAATGCTTGCGTATGGTCAACAATCATATTCAATAGCAATGATATGGGTGATTGTTCTTTCGATTATTACACTGTACTCTGGTTTTTTTGCTGCTTTGATCTGGAATGATATCACAGATATTGATATCGATTCTGTGGTTCATCCCTCTCGACCTATACCGGGTGGTCGTATTACCTCCTCTCGATTCTTTGCTGTTGCCCTTCTATTTTCTGCTTTTACCTTTATTTTTGGAGTGATGACCAGTATCTGGTGTCTTGGGGTCGTTGGGTTCACTGCGTTATTTGTCGCATTTCATAACAAATTTTTGAAAAAACGCGTACGCATCCCAGCGTATTCTGAGGTTTTTACCCCTGTGCAATGGTTAGCAGTAGCAATTTTTGGGTATGTCGCTATTTGGACCGTTATTCCACAACATTTTACGATTTCATTGGATATTCCACTTCTGGGCCCCCTATCGACGAATGTATATGAGCTTCAAAATATGGTGTTATTAGTTATATTCACATATTTTGCGGATAATGCCCATGATATTCCTGAGGGGATTCATGATGTGGTGGGTGATAGAAAAGCAGGAGTTCGTACTTATGCATCCTCGTTTGGTATTCAGCGAGCTGGGATAATAGCTGTTGCTATGTATGGTCTTGCTGGATTTCTTGGTATTTTATTATTTTTTAGAACCATTTTATCACCACTATTTCTCGTGTTATTTATTGTTCTTTGGTTGTGGGGATTGCGTTGGTATCAAAAACTTCTTCATTTACCGGAAAAAGATTTTGAGATGGTAGGAAAAGTAGTTGGTCGAAAGGGATATGATTTTTTTCTTATGGTCTATAACCTAATATTCTTTGATTTATGTATACAGATACTTAATACGCACTATGGTTTTTTTTGAGAAAATACAATGATTGAAATGAATTATGGTTCTAGTAGGAGATGTTTCATGAGAGCCATCTGTACCCACATTCGATTTTCTGCTTCATCTAAAATGATTGATTTGGGGCCATGCGCAACTGATTTTTCTACCTCTTCACTGTAGTATATGGGCATACAATGCATAAATAAGGCATCAGGTTTTGCCTGCTGCATTATTTTTGGTGTTATCCTATAGGAAGCAAAATCAGCTATTCGTTGTTGTCGAGTCTGTTCATACCAATATGAGATCCAGGTATCAGTTGCTACAATATCGGCTGATGTAAGGGCAGAAAGATCGTCGGTGATTTTGACTGATAGCTGTTTTTGATTGGCAAGTTTTCGGGCTTTTTCAATGTATTCCTTTGCTGGCCAATAGTGTTTCGGGGAAATCACCGTGATGTGCATACCAACGAGTGGACAACCGAGGAGATATGAATGGGTAAGGTTATCGTCACCATCGCCGATGAACACAAAATGAAGGTTGTTAAAGTCCTTTTTATGCTCCTTAATGGTCATAAAATCAGCAAGTATCTGACATGGATGCTCACGTGAATCCAAACCATTTATTACAGGAACGGTGGCATGCATTGCGAGTTCAATAAGATGCTGTGTTTCAACCGCTCGATACATAATTATATCAGCATATCTTGATAGGACTAGTGCGATATCCTCTGCAGATTCCCGAGAACCAAGCTGTATATCATTCTTTGTAAGAAAAATACTATGTCCTCCAAGAAGCCCCATTCCAACCTCAAAGGATACTCTGGTTCGGGTTGATGGGCGTTCAAAAATCATTGCCAATGTTTTATCCATTAACACAGGTTTAAGACGGTTTTGAGCATATTGCTGTTTTAATTGCATTCCTGAATCAATGATTGATTGGATTTCTTTGTGAATATCAAGAATGGATAAGACATTTTTCTTCATATAGCGTTGAATTTCCTGAATTAACAATCTATCTTAAATGTTTCCCTATAAAACGAGTAATAATCAATGATTTCTAGCAGTTTTTAGTTGATCGCTATTACAGTGAATCGTTGTAGGATCAATCGGCCTCATTTTTATGGTACAATGTGGCCAGGGGGTAAAAACCAGTTTATATTGCCCCTGCTTTTTAAAAAAATGTGATTCAAAGGTACAGTTTATACCAACTCCTGAGGGGGGTTTTATGAATTCTAGTTTGAGTGTATTATGACCCAATAATGATAATTGTCGCTGCGGCTCAATTTTACAGATGCCGGTGAGCGAAATTCTTTGTTTTCCATCATCATAGAAACCCACAACCCGTCCAGGTCCTTCGCATATCGCCAATCCCATCCAGAGTTGTTGAGCATAGGGGAAGAGATTGACATATTCGCGAGGTTCTTTTGTCATTGAAAATTTAAGAAATAATTGTTTTTTTCCCTCTTGGGCACTAACCTCGAATTCTGTTGGATAATAAAAATCATAGTGTTGTGCATACCGAGTTTTTGTATAATGACATTTCATGTTACTGAATTCCTCATACTGTTTCCCATCTTTTGTCAGCATGAGTGAACCCATGACTGGTCCATCCATCACCCAAAACATAAGGTTACCATAAAATAAACTCCAACCATTATCAAAAACCGCCCAAGCCCAATCATAACCAAATGGGTTATTTTCTGTTGAAAATGTAATACTGTGGGGAATTCTGGGGGTATGTTTGGAAAGCCACCATTCAATAAGATGCCAGTAAGTTCGAAGTGTTTTCTTAATACCTTTTACATTTCCCAGTGGGTTATCATACAAAAAGTCGCCCCACACATGTTCATAATATCCAATTCCTTCCATTGGTTTTATCTTTCCATCTAGCTGTATGGTGCCGATGAGTAAGTTTTTAGGTATAAAGCCATATCGATAAAAACCTAAACCAAGTGGTAACCATCCTTTGGTAATATCTTGGGCGATCCAATGGGGGTATGCTTGTGCAATGAGATCAAAATCTATGATGATATCTTTGTCTGGATCAACAAAATGCATATGATATTTTGGGAATGCACCCGATATGGAGGATTTTTCAAAACTTATGTGTAATTTATCGGGATCTGATCGTAGTTTGTTCACATCATCGCGTTTATAGTATATTATGTGGGTATTGGTATCTAAATTAAAGAGCGTGATGTTGCTGATTGATCCTATACGATCTTTGTTTTCATACCATTCAGTAAATGCCACCTTTAAACACCAGTTAGTATAGTCTTTAAGGGTTTTGAAAAAAGCCTCTACTGCCCACCATTCCATTACTGAAGGGAAATGTTCCTGTTCATCCTCAGGCGTCCATGGGTTATAGGTGGTATCAATATCTTTCATGTCTGTATAGGTATTTTACATTGAAACATAAAGATTACTTTATTTCACTGGGTGTTTACGCATCTGTGTATTAAACCATATAAATCTTTAGACTATTCTTCTCTTAAAAGAGGACGCTCCTGTGTCGCTACCTGCTCAAAAAACAATACCACTTTCCGTTAAATTATATGCACATTTTGAAACCATGCGTCCTTATACGGTCATATGGTGTGGCCTGGTTAGTCTTGTTGGAAGTTGCATAGCCTTTGGGGATCTTCCCCCATTTCGTATTGCTTTTTTGGTTTTTATTATCCCAATGCTTGGATGGACCGCTGGGTTATATCTTTCGGATTACCTTGATAGAAAACTGGATGCTATCGAGAAACCACATCGACCAATACCGTCTGGGAGGATACTCCCAAACGAGGCGCTTATAATCGGTGGTCTGTTTGCAATACTTGGATTAGTATTATCATTTTTGTTAAATGTGAATAATATCATATTAGTTTTTATTGTAGCTTTGTTAGTTTTACTATATGCACGGTATACCAAGTCTCGAGGATTTCTTGGTAATCTCACGCGCGGATTGGTCACTGTCACAGCATATTTTTATGGGGCTGTTGGTGCAGGAATCGACATTACTAACATACCAGTGCAATTAGGAGTCTTATCTCTTGTTTTCTTTATTCATGATACTGCAAGTAATTTGGTAGGTTCTATCCGTGATGTGGAAGGTGATCGAAAGGGGGGGTATCAGACTGTTCCCGTCCGCTGGGGGATTAATATTTCAGTGATTATCGCTGGTCGGGGATGCTTCCTTATATCACAGGAAATCTTCCGGGATTATCCCTAAATGGTGTTGATTTTTATGTGTTTGATTGGAACGGTTGTTTTGATACATTCAATGAATTACATTTCGCAGA
>JAHJFH010000355.1 GCA_018824925.1 Thermoplasmatota archaeon | reverse complement strand
TTTTTTTACTATATTTATGTAAGTAATTTTTTTTCTATTGATACTTGTATGTTTGAAAGAATTTCGTCAATTTGTTTAACCATAGTATTATTATTTTTCTTAGTGTAATACTCTCGAATTGCTGTATAGAATGTCTGTAGTGCTGTTGGTAGACAGTGCCAATTTTTTTCTGGGATATCTCCTAATTCTTCCCGTAGTAATACTTCAAGTTGGTGTATGGATTGGTCTTTATGAATGATTTCTTTTAGGTGTTTTCCTTTCACAATTTTTGTTAATGCAGAGGCTGCTGCTATAGTAACGGTGCATCCATAGGTTTTGAATTTTATGTCAGCTATACGTTCATTTTCTATACGGAGATATATGTCGGTGGTGAAACCATTAACTGGGTTTTGAACACGTGCATATCCATGGGGCTGTTCTATTGTTCCGATATTTTGTGGGTTACGGAAATGTTCTAACAGTTTTTGATTATATGTAGGTATAGTGTTCACCTCGATTTTAGGCATTCGGGAGATTACAGGAGTTTTCTGTATGTATATTGGATATAATGAGGGGGGCAGGTTTTCCGGTATTTGGATCATCCTTGATTTCATCGACTTCTCTAACAGTTATAGTAACTTGAGGGCCTGTTTTTTGCTGATAAATATTTTCAATTTTTTTAGCGATGATATCAAAAGAGGGGCCGTGATTTTTTTGATCTTCATCAATGACAAGGAGGATGTCTATTGTATCGATTTGTTGTTGAATGATTTGGTATCGTTTGACTTTGAAGGTTTTTAGTTCGCTGAGAACTGTTGATACAAGTAAAAAATCGCTTGGAGGAAATATTCGCCCGTCAGGGAGCATAATATTAGAGCTTATACGACCTTCAACAGGTCGGCCAAATATGGGGCTTTTAAGACCACACAAGCAGGTTTTTCCATTGCTGAGGGTTATCCAATCCTGCATTCCTGTATAGCGGATTATTGGCGTTCCGTTCCCCCATAAGCGTGTTATGACCAGTTGTCCGCGTTCCCCTGGTCCAACGTTTTCCATGTTTTGGTCTACTGCTTCAAGGTGGAAGAAGTCGGAATGGATATGCCAATTTCGTTGGGTGCATTCAAAGGCGATTTCTGCGCCTGATTCGCATGATGCGTAGGTGTTATACATGCGGCAGTGAAAAGCGTCTTCGACATAATTTCTGGTATATTCATCTAGCATGGCTCCTCCGACGAAAAGTAATTTTGGTTGAATATCTGATCCCTGTGCTTTTCTTTTAAGGTAGGCGAGTTCTTGGAATATTGTTGGGTATGATATGATGATGTCTGGTTTGAAGGTATTGAGTTTTTCAAGTATTTCATATGTTCTGTTTGAGGCTTGCATGGAGAGATAGTTTTGGAGGGGAATAAATTTTCTTGCGTGTGCTAGAACGTTTTCTTCATAGATTTCATCATATTTAAAGGGGTTAAAATTTCCTATATGGGCGAATCGTGTTTTTCTCCAGTTGAGTTGAAAAAAGTGGTTTTCTCGGGAGGATATGAGACTGCTCCGGAGCATACTTGCGGTATCTGTGTAGGTGCAGACGGGTTCTGATCCGCTGTTGCAGCAATATTTTGTGGTGGTTCCACCAGTGCAGATTATATGGCCTTTTTCTTTCTTGAAGGTGGGTGGTATTACGCCGTCGGGGAAATGTTGGTTTAAATCTTGTCGTGTTATAAATGGTAGTTTTGTGATGTCTTTAATTCCTGTGATGTCATTTGGATGTATACCGGCTGCTTTGTATTTTTGATGATAGACGGGGACGGTATAGGCAATATGTACCATTTTTTTGAATGCTTTGTCTCGATATCTTTCGAGTTGTTGAGGATTGAGTCGTTGTAGTCTACCTGGATCTAATAAAGAGTTTTTTATGAATGGTATTGTGATGAAGGGATTGAGAAATGGGTTCATGTACGATCATTTTTATTTAGAACATGTATGCTTTTGATTCTAAATCTGTGATTTGAATAACAATGTTTTCCCCATATATTAGTGTTGGTATGTAGCTTGGCCAACAGCCACCTGCGGTGTTTTGTGTTCCTATATTAGTTATGGGGTATTGATTACCGCAATTAATGCATTGCATGTGGTCATCGAGTTGACGGTATCCTTTTTTTGCGCTGTAACAGACATCGCATGCGTCGATAGCAAGGTGAAGAATGTTATCTGATCCAATAACAGCGAAAAATCGTATGGTGGTTTTTTCTGTTTCGTAAGAATAAAATTTTGCGGTAGTGCTTAGGTCTGAAAGGGGTATATTGATTTCGGTTTGTGATTGGATAGGTGTTTCAGTTACCTGATCTGTTTTGTTTGGGATGGTATTTGTTCCCATGAATATTGTGATTATAATGATAAGGGATATGAGGATGACTACGAAGATTGCTGCTATTAAAATGTTTTTTGTTTTCTTTTTTCTCTGTGCTAGTATTTCTTTTCTTTTATGTGATCCACTTATTGTGGTTTTTTTATTATTTGTCATTTTATTTTCTCCTAATTTTTTTTATGGCATCTTCATCTATTTTTCCATCAATTAATCTAATAAATCTATTGCCAAGGTTTCCAATGTCCGGGTTATGGGTTACGAGAATGATGGTGTGACCTTCTTTATGGAGATCTTCGATCAATTTGAGGACGATTTCTCCGTTTTGTTGGTCTAAGTTACCCGTTGGTTCATCTGCTAGTAGTATTTTTGGTTCATTGATTAAAGCTCGCGCTATACATACACGTTGTTGTTCGCCACCAGAAAGATGTGCGGGAATGTGCTCTAAACGATGGTTTAATCCAACGCGTTTTAACGCATTGATTGCTTCTTGTTCATTGACGATACTATGATAGTAT
>JAHJFH010000354.1 GCA_018824925.1 Thermoplasmatota archaeon | reverse complement strand
CGTGTATGTGTATTGCAATATAAAATGCGTGCTGTTAAGGATTTTAAAGATTTTGGAGATCAATGTGAATTTTTTGTAGATGTTGCCTCTGAATATCATTGTGATTTTATAGTATTTCCTGAAATCTTTACTGCACAGTTACTGTCATTCATGAAGGAAGCTCGTCCAGCTATAGCAATGCGGCAGTTATCGGGATTTACACCAAAATATTTGCACCTTTTTACTCACCTTGCAGTAAAATATAATATAAATATTATTGGTGGTTCCCATTTCGCAATAGAAGATGATAATCTATATAATATCTCCTACTTGTTTCGTAGAAATGGAACCATAGAAAAACAATATAAAATTCATATTACCTCTAGTGAAAAAAGATGGTGGGGTGTAAAACCAGGTAGTAAGGTACAGGTTTTTGATACTGATAAAGGAAAAATCGCAATCTTAATTTGTTATGATATCGAATTCCCAGAACTTGCTCGCATTGCCGTTCAAAAAGGAGCAAACATCATTTTTGTTCCTTTTAATACAGATGATCGACAAGCTTATCTGAGAGTTCGTTATTGTGCTCAAGCTCGATGTGTTGAAAATCAGATTTATGTTGCAATTTCAGGGTGTGTTGGAAATCTACCACGGGTAAAAAATCTTGACATTAATTACGCTCAATCCGCGATTTTTACTCCCTCGGATATTCCGTTTCATCGAGATGGTATCGCTGCAGAATGTACGCCCAATATTGAAACATTGATATTTCAAGATTTAGACATTAATCTTCTTAAAAAAAATCGTGAATTTGGTAATGTGCTTCCATTAAAAGACAGACGTAAAGATCTCTATAAAATTAATTATAAGGATGATGATTTTAACGGTGAGGTTTAAACAAATTAACTATATTAATCGTAAAAAAAATACCATACACAGAGTGACAGAAACTCCACTAATGAGAATGATAAGCCCGTCAATAGGTTAACAGTTTAACAGGAGAATAATCAGTTAACTTACTATTCAATGCAAATTCCATATTTTAACCACAATTTGGACATTTAAGTGAGCCTACTTTCCATTATAATGAGTGAGTTTCTTCTGCCAAAAATAATACGCTATTAACAATTGCCGTATGCGATAATATCATGCCCGCATCGGGATTACTTGTTAATTCTTCAATGCCCAATAGGATTGGGGCTGTAGATTATTGGCGACAGAGCCTACATGGGGCATGTTCGTTTATTATTAAATGCCCTTGCTGGATATACCAAAGATACTTATGGTTTTATCTTAAAATACCCATTATTAATCATCTTCACATCCATCAGACAACGTACAGTACCAAAGATAGTTCGGGCTCAAATGATCAAACATTGAACGTACTACTGCGAAATGTAACAACCCATTCCATAAGATCTTTAAGGTTGCGAGTAGTGGCACCAAGCACTTTACTGGGTTCTACGATACAGTGCATATAACAATTTTTACAATCTGCCACTCTCCCACGTAGTTCCTTTACATCATCTGAGAACCAGAGCTCCTTAAGGTTGTATTTGTTCACTATATCATAGAATTTGGTGATACTCGAGTCCCAGCACGGAATAGCAACTTCGCCTTCCTTCGAAACACAACAGAAAAGATTCGGATAACATTTGAAATCAAAGTTATCTGTGAGGAAGGTTTCCAGATACATCTTCGATGTTAGAATAGGATAATCCTTCTTCATCTGGATAATCTGTTTGATTAATCTTTTTGTGCCCGCATGATCATTTCGCCAATCCATCTCTTTAGGATTATATCGTGAGCCATCGTTTACAATCTCTAACCAATGATCATGGAAGGTTGCAAAATCGATCATGATACCGCGTACACCAAGTTTTTTGGATAGCTTGATCACATCTGGGATCTGGTCAAGGTTTTTTGAACATACTACGGTATTAATCAATATATTGCATTCATTTTCTTCAGATAGCTCTTGGGCAGCCTTGATATTATCAACAACAGTCTCATACTTATCAACACCGCGGATCTCGTGATACAGTTCTCGGTTCACCACATCTAATGAAATCACTATCACATCAAAGGCTGCTGTGCCCCTATCAACCATGGAGCCAAGGTTGATGCCGTTTGTACTAACTTGAGTGATTAGGTTATTGTTATGACCATATTCTGCAAGCTCACATACATCTTTACGAAGGAACGGCTCGCCACCTAGGAATGAAACAGCGGTTATGTTCAGATCACTGAATTGTGATAATATTTTTTTCATCGCTTCAGTATTTACCTCACCCTTTTTGATCTCTTTTTTTTCATTTCCGATCGGACAGAAAGAGCACTTCGAATTGCACTTACGTGTAACTTCCAGTGAACCAAAATAAGGAAATCCCTTGCGCATTAGTTTATTTGTTAGGAATGTTTTTATGAACCGTTTCGAGCTTGGACTAAGCATTGTCATAATATAGCCCCAATTGAATTTAATAATGAATCATTTAACCATTTTACTACATGAAAAAACTGGTTTTTTAAATGTCCGGTATTGTGATTTTTTACTCTTAAAGCTTTGTTTTTATTCTTTGAAAAACCACTTCCACTCAACTACACCAGATTCTTTTTGGTAAAACATTGTTAGTAATTGGAATGATTTCTAGTACAGTGATCTGATGGTGTCTTTCTTGATAGAGTTTTGGAATATGTGTATTGAACATTGATTCGGAAATCGAACACATATCATTGTTTATTCCAAGTTTAAATCTCTTTTTGAAAAAAAGTCTGATTTCCTCCTGTTGAGTATTTAATGGAATGTATGGGACGTGACTCCAATTGGGAGTTTAAATCTTATATAATATTGTTCGCATCGG
>JAHJFH010000353.1 GCA_018824925.1 Thermoplasmatota archaeon | reverse complement strand
TTATTGGTTTCATGTAGGTGGATAAGCTCTGGATATTTTATGAGATGATAGGCGGTTATGATGTTAAATGACTGGGTTTCTGAAAGGATTTTATAGAGAATACTTGTCCCTGATCGTTGTATACCCATTATAAAAACAGGGGCGAATGAGAGGTTTTCATATTTTGTAGTATATTGTGCATCTGGGTTTCCAGAGGTCTTAGTAAGGGTTGGCATGTTTTTTCCACCAAATATTTTTTTTTTTATTTATTTCGTACCCATGGTAGAAGCGTTGTTTTTAGATAATTTTGAAGGTTGGGGAGTGAAAATTTTTCGGCGTTGCATGTTGCTTGGTCCTGTAGTTTCTGTAAATAGGTGGGATCTTGAAGAAGCGTAGTGAAATGGTGTTGGAGGTCACGTGCATTACGATAGGATAGAGCGCTGGTTTGTAGTTCTGGTAATAGGTTGAATGTATCGGGGATGATGAGGGGTTTTGCGTATTGGATTGCGTTGTAGATGACTCCGCTACCGACGGTTGTGCCATAGTATTCTGGTATGAGGGTGTCAGCACGGGTTTGTATTTTTATGGGTGCGAGTATGATGTCGCTTTGTGTGAGTATGGTGTTGAAGGTGTCATCGGGGACAAATTCATCAAAAATTTGGATACTCGCTCCTTTTTCTTGGAGGTCTTGGAATTGATGGACAATGGTTTTTCCAAATGATCCAACGGGTAAACCAGGTAGGCTGATGTGAAGGGCCGTGAGTTCCTCGGGGGAGAGTTGTTGAAGTGCTTGGAGGATGGATGTGTAGTTTTTGCGTTGCTCTTGAATAAGTCCGGGGATGGTGATATGTAGTTTGGTAGCTGTTTTTTTCTGGGGATGTTGGTGATGGTTTGCATCATAGACTGAGGTAGGAAGGGTAAATATTGGTTTATGAAAGGGAAGGTGTGTTTCTATATAGGTTTTTAGGGGATGATAAATCACATTGATTGCATCAAATCGTGGCATGATACAATATTTAATCAACAGTGAGGTGGTATTTGTTTCAAAGGTCATGATGGGGTGCTGTGGACGAAACATGAAATGGGGTTGTAACCAGGCATTGACATGATGTATGGTGATAATTGTTTTACATCGTGGTGTGAACCCTAGATAACTGAGAAGATCAAGGGTGGATTCATGTATTGTATTAACCATCAGGACATCGAGATGGTTTGAACAATACTTGGCTACCCGTGTAAGAAATGTTGGGATTGATTCATGGGATTCTTTGAGGATTAGCTGAAATTTTTCTGTCCCGGTTAAATAGGTTTTAAGTCGATTGTAGAGCTCAGGTGTGGTAAATACGGTTACCTGGGATTCAGCGGTATCACAGATTCGTAAAAAGGTATGGAATACGGGTATATGTCGACGGATTTCAAGAATACCAATACGAACTGGTGGTGGCTGTGGTGTGTGTTGATCCAGATTATCACCCCATCTTTCAGGATGTTGTATCCTTGGGAAAGTGTTTGTTCTTTATTAATCCAAAGGATGTACAAAGTGTAAGTATCCGCTCAGCTGTCCGAATATCACCCTGTGGTGGTGGGAGTTTTTGCGCAAGCTGTTGCGCTTTATCTACATACTGTGCATAGTTGGAAAAAATGGTTTGTATTGCTTTGAGTAAATCCTGATCTTTAAAATGCCATCGGGATAGCATAAGACCCATGCCATGTCCCACGAGTTTCTCCAAGTTTAGATGCTGTTCAAACTGCATGGGAAACCCAATCACTGGTTTACCTGCATATGCAGCTGCATATACCGTTCCCTGTCCTCCATGGATAATTGATAGATCTACCAATCGATGAATCTTATCAATTGATGGCACAAAATGACGCACCACTATCTTCTTACTCAATGGTGGTAACTCCTCCTCAGCCACAATATTTCCCACAATCGCCACCACCGAATAGGGAAGCGTATCTAAGATTTTCAGCACCCGGATAAATAAATCCTTATCGCCACTACTGCCCATAGTTACTAAAATCGATCGACGATCACCCGAAATATATTCAGCAAGCACGGGATCAACCCTTGATGATTTTTGAGCATCTGCAAACAACTCCTCAAGCGGGATGATACCCACATAATTCTCAGCGGGTAACAACCACTCATGGGAAAACACCTGAATAAACTCCTGATAATCAGTCCCTAACGTCACATCACCCATAACCATAGAAAGTGTTGATCGAAACAATGGCAGCCCCAACTCTCCTGCCACAGAATTAAATGGTCCTAATAACCGTTTACTATGCGAAAACACATAATTTAACACCGGCACCTTCACCCGCTGCGGCAGCCACCGCAACACTGGCACCTCAAACGCATCAGGTACCCGAACATGAAATCGACTCATTGCCGGTTGCACAGTAACTAACGGAATACCTACGGCACGCGTAGACAATACACAAGGGATATTCACAAATGAAACAACCATCCCAACACCGGTTTTCTTAAACGCCGCAATCTCCCCCTTAACAACCTCCCATAAAAACGATACCGGATATGCAACACCCTGTTGTTCACCCCGATTAACCCGAATAATCCGCGATACATCATCATCAGAATACACAGGATCACACCGAACAATCCGAAACCCTGCATCCAACGCTAAATATTCATACTGACCACCATGACTAAAAAAAACAACCGTTCCACCTCGTTCCACCACACGTTTCGCCACAACAACCGCACGACCCGCCTCAGCAAGATTATAAAACAACGGAAAAAACCCAACCGGTTTCCTCAACTCATAACCTATATTTTGAGCCATACCAACCAAAACCACATTATCCAAACATACCACCACTGCATAAACAACGATATAAAAAAAGGTAATGGACTAAATAGAAAACATTTAAACAAACCAACTGATAGCCCAAAAAAAACAGTAACCATAGCATCCCTTTTGTGAACATCTATGATATCAAACCTCAAAACACGATGGAAAAAACATACCCTGCTTGATGCACTCATCTACCATACATCACATAAAATGAAGACCTATGATACCCTCAGATTCAACCTCTGGATCAACCGACAACGACCACACTATATCTCCACCGGCGCCCCCATACTCATCGGAGGCTGCCCCCGAAGCGGAACCACCCTAGCACGTGCCCTCCTCAGTGTACATCCTCAGATCGCCTCACCCGAACAAGAATTCAACCTCCTCATGTGGATCACCCAAGACACCATTCTCAAAAACATCCTTGAGCTCACCAACCAAGAACTCACCGATCTACGAGACCATCACACTGATCTTATCGACCGCGCTGAAACCATCCTCACCTATTACCAACACCACCAAAACAAACCACGGGTTGCCCTTAAACATCCCCACCATGTTGCTATCCTCCCACGTCTCTATCATCATTTCCCCAACCTCAAATTCATACACATGCTGCGCGATGGCCGCGACACCGTCTGTTCCCTTCGCACACATCCCAAACGCCATATACAAAACGGCAAGATCATCCCCAACACTACCCGAAACCCCTTCCCCTGGTGTGTCCGCCAATGGGTCTCCTATGTCCTCCAAGGACAACAATGGCAAAACACCCCTAACTACCTTGAAATACGCTATGAAGACCTTGTAAACAACACTATCCCAACCATGCAAACAATCTTCACCTTCCTTCACCTCCCACCCGTAACATCACAAGAACTCCTTGGATTTTATAAAAAAGAAAAAGGAGATCACCACCTCCAAAACATCGAGGTCGGACAACCCATCTACCAAAAAACCCTCGGCCGTTGGCAAAAAGATATGACATTACGAGAACAACACCATTTCAAACACATGGCCGGAGATCTTCTCATCAAACTCGGTTACGTCACCACCAACGACTGGTAACACCAACTACCATCTTTTAATGATGCATCAAATCCAGAAGAATCCGTACACAATTATCCTCACCCTCAGGCGGTGGCATAGTAGCTGATAACGCTTGTGCATTCTCCAAATACGTATCATAACCCATAAACATGTCCTCGATAAGGGCTAAAAAACTCTTTTTTGTAAAATGACGACGAGACGCAATCCGTGCCATTCCTTTTCCTACTAGCATCTCAAGATTCATATGTTGCTCTAGCTGCATCGGAAACCCAATCACCGGTTTACCCGCATACGCTGCTGAATACACGGTTCCCTGACCACCATGTAACACCGCCAAATCAACCTGTTCATTCAACGCACGCAACGAGGGCACATACTGCTGCAACAACACATTCTCACTACACTCAGGTAACGAATCAGCAGATAAAACGGATGTATAAATCGCAATCACCCGATAGTCCGTACCATTCAAAGCATCAATAATGCCATTAAAAACCCGAGGAATCCCTGAACTTCCCAATGACACCACAATTGAACGATCACCCTTCTTTATATGCTCTTGAATATCCTGAGGAATCATGTTGTTCTGGTTGGTACTAGCATGAAATAACTCATCAAAAAAAATCGGACCAACAAAATATTCTGAATCCTTGATACTCGTCGCAGGAATATCTACCAACTCAAGAAAATCAGTATAAAATGTGTAATCCCCATGCGCAATATCCTGCGGATTATGAAAAATAGATAACCCCAATTCCCGCGCAACCTGATTAAATGGTCGTGACCACATCTTACTTCGAGGAAACATCCAATTCAATACCGCCAACTTCAACCATTTCGGCATCACCTCTGTCACATAAAACTCCGCATCCTCAGGAAACGAACGAAACCTCCCATAAAAACGAGGGGTAATCGATACCAGCGGAATATCTGCGAAACGGGCAGAAAGTGAACACGGAAAATTATTGGTCGTAACAATCCATTCAACACCAGCATCCTTAAAAGCAGCAGATTCCGCTTCGACATGTTCTCCCAGGAGCGTTTTTTTCAATGGTGCCCCAAATTTTTCTAACCGCGAATATTTCCAAAGATCAGCAATAAATTCATCAGTATAGTGAGGAGCTACAGAAATAACTTCGCAACCAAGTTTTTTTGCTAATGATTCGTATTCACCACCATGGCTAAAAAAGACCGCTGTTCCACCCTGTGCTATATATCGTTTTGCAACAAGTACCGCACGGCCGGTTTCAGCTAGATTATAAAAAAGGGGGAAGAAACCAATGAGTGGTAGATCTGAATCTGATGTTGTCATAAAAACCATTATTCTTTTATGAATCACATAAATTAGATTATTTTTTTTAAAGAATAAATTCGGGGTTTAATTGATTTATGGATTAACTAAAAAATCTATCGAGATAATTTCTGTTGTTTCTTGATTTTTTCAAGGAGTTGTTGTTTTTGAAGATCAGGTGATGCTAGGGGTTTTTGAGTGGTTTTAATTTGGATTTTCTTTTTTTGTTTTATCGGTTTTGCTTGAGATATACTTTTAATGATTTTTTGAAGTGATTTTTTTGATATTTTTGTCTGTTTTTTTGGAAGTTTAATTAAAGAAATAATTTTCGATAAAAATCGATATAATCTACTCTGTTTACGAATCTCTCTTAATTCAGATTTCAGGTTTGATTTATAACTAAGTAATGCTGATTGGTATTCTTGTTTCATGACTTCGATTTCTTGGTTATAGGCCTGTTTATTTTTATCTTTGAGAAGTTTGTTTAAATGTTCTTTTTCCTCAGGCAGTGTCCAAGGTTTTTTTGGTTTCTTGATTAGGTTATGAATTTTTATTCTACGGATAATTGCAATTAATATTAGGATGAATATTATGATTATTGCTGCGAAGAATAAATGCCATGAATATCGAAAACTAAAGACTGCTTGTAATGCAAAACCTTTTGTCCGTACGGTCAATTCGCCAGATACTAGTGTCAAATTCTGTTGATCATATGGATATACCTCTACGGTTATTGAG
>JAHJFH010000352.1 GCA_018824925.1 Thermoplasmatota archaeon | reverse complement strand
CCAAACCTCCTCCCAGAATTCGTAAACAGTACCATCGATCTGCTAGGCATACCCATACTAACCTTTTTCACAAAAATCTCTAGAAACGATGCACGAACAACCATTGCACAGGCGACCACCCTTCCAGAATCCGAAAATTCCCCATTAATAATTGCAGCAGTTCTCGACCGCATCCGCGCCAAAGATCTCGCACCACCACCCCTCGATAAATGCTGGTATTTTGAAGCAGGAGCCGCAGCACAAAACATCCTCTTAGCAACAGCAACAATGCACTATGGCGCAGGAATCGCTCAACCACGTAACTATGAACAACTCTCATCAGCTTTACAGCTAAACAATAACCAAATACCCCTCTTATTTATCCCCATCAATACTCAATCATAAAACTTCAATACAAACAATACATTTTTTTTGAAAAAGAAACAAATATTGTTCATACTCTAAACTGAACCTATAAAAAACCAATCAAAGATATCCATGAGAAATCCATCGATAATACTGATCCTTCATGAAAAACAACCCCTCGAATCAAAAAAAATTTTCAATAATTATCCCTGTATACCATGAATCAAACACAATTCATAAAAGTCTCAAAAAAATAGATCATATACTCAAAAACGAAAACACCGAAATCATAATTGTTGATGGCAGTAAAAAAAAGGATACCATCCAAACAATTCATCATCCAAAGATACAAACCCTATCTTCACCCACTGGACGTGGACCACAATTAAATGCAGGCGCAGCTATTGCCAAAGGCAACATATTAATTTTCTTACATGCAGATACTACACTTTCCAACAACGCTCTTGAGCGAATTGAACACACTCTAACTGATTCATCTATTTTCGCCGGAACCTTCTCATTAGCCATACATTCACCAAAAATTCGTTATCATCTTCTAGCCTGGTTTATTAATTTACGAGCTCAGCTTTTACGTCTTCCTTTTGGTGATCAAACCTATTTTATTACAAAAACGAACTTCATCTCAGTGGGTGGATTTCCAAATATTCCTCTAATGGAAGACCTTGAATTCATGCGAATACTCCGAAGGCAAGGAAAACAAATAAAAATCCTGAAGGATACCTCAATTACCTGTTCTCGTCGATGGGATTCTGAAGGCATATTACGCTGTACCCTTCGCAACTGGTTTATCCGTTTACAGTATTACTTGGGTAGATCACCAACATCACTAAAACACTTCTATGATCGAAAAGATGATGGTACCGACTAATTAACTTTTGTTAATCACCTGATTTATAAATAATAATCTAGTTTCCCCTTATGAAACACCCATGAATCATTTTGATAAAAAAATCCAGGAACACACATATTACCCCCTAAAAGCAACTAGTTTAGATACCCTGCAAATCAACATTGGCCTTCGATGTAACCACAACTGCTTTCACTGCCATCTTAACGCGGCTCCCGATCGAACGGAACAGATGAATCTACCCACTATCAACAAAATTCTTGATATCCTTAACCACACCCAGTTTACCCTAATTGATATAACCGGTGGTGCACCAGAACTTCATCCACACATTCATTATTTAATAGAACAAATATCTGATCGAAACCAACCAATTCAATTACGAACAAACCTCACCGCACTCGCAACCAATAACCTAAACAGAACAATATCATTTCTTGCCACAAACCAGGTACATATCGTTGCATCACTTCCCTGTTATCTCAAAGAAAATGTTGACAGTCAACGTGGATCAGGCGTGTTTGAAAAAAGCATTACCACATTACAAGTACTCAACACATATGGATATGGCATCGACCCAACCCTACCACTTACTCTCATGCATAACCCCCTTGGCCCAAGCATACCACCACCCCAAATAACCCTTGAAGACGCCTATCGCAAAGAACTCAAATCCCGCTATGATATTTCTTTTACAAATCTGCATACCATAACAAACATGCCCATCGGTCGATTTAAACAACACCTCCAACAAATACAGCAAGAAAAATCATACCAAGAGCTTTTCACCAAATCCTTCAACCCTGCTACGATTGATGGTTTAATGTGTCGACATCAAATTAGTATCGCCTGGGATGGAACATTATATGATTGCGACTTCAACATCGCCCTTCATCTACCCCTACCAAGTAAAAATGGGATGACGCTTGATTCCTTTGATACTTACTTACTCTCACAAAGATCAATCATCACTGGTGAACACTGCTTTGGTTGTACTGCCGGTCATGGATCTTCGTGTGGAGGAGCACTAATACCATGAATAAAAATATATCAAACACACTTCATAGTTCTTCAAAAATATTGTGGAAACCCACAGCTTTAATTCTATTTGTTCTAATTCTCCTTTTTAGTGTATACCTCCTCGGTATCAACGACCATCTTTTGAATCTGCAACCCTGGATACAATCATTTGGTATCTGGGCCCCCCTGCTCTTTCTTATCATCTATATAGGAGCCGTCTTAATAGCGCTACCTGCTACCCCACTTGGTATTATCGCCGGGATCATGTTCGGCTCACTTTTTGGAATATCCCTCATAATATTTGGAGCAACTATCGGCGCTGTCCTATGTTTTATCATCGCCCGCTATTTCGCTAGAAACGCCGTTGAACAATGGCTGAAAAATCATAAGAAATTTCAACAACTTGATGGCCTTATCCACACACATGGAACTATCATAGTCATCCTTACCAGACTTGTCCCACTCTTTCCCTTCAACCTCCTCAACTATGGATTTGGCCTCACAAAAATATCCTTTAAAACATATCTTATATGGACATTCCTTGGCATGATACCTGGAACCATCGTCTTTGTAGGCGGAGCAGATATCATATATCAAGGCT
>JAHJFH010000351.1 GCA_018824925.1 Thermoplasmatota archaeon | reverse complement strand
GAAAACACATGTTTATATTATTTTGATTCTGCGTCTTGCGATTGCTATCGCAAGATATTGTAATGACCAGCATTGTAATCTCAGGAGGATTTCAATAGGAGGATGAATTATGAATCAAGCCCTAACAGTAATAAAAAAGCTTACTAAAATATAAACATGCATAACTTTAAATATAGTTATGCAATACGTAATCTGATACTTGATAAGGGACAATGAAAATAAATCAACTCAGCGATCAATACCATTTACACAAAATCTAGGGGATGATGGGCTTAATTTTTTTTTCAAAAAAAACATCCTTTGAACCTCTTAAGAATATTTTACAATCAAACAAAAAAATGGGATACGTAAACGACAAACTTTATAATCACGCCATTGTTAATAATTTTAATATTATTTTGGTGGAATAAATATGGATACCTACCCACATCATAGCAAGAAACACCACATACTCCAGTATATCAAAAAACATAAACTATGGTTCCATATCACCGGAGTCGCCTGCATCATCTGGTTCTTATTCCGTGTCCTCCCCGCACCTCATCGCGCCCGATATCCCTGCCAACAAATGTCCATTACCATCGCAACCAGCTACATCACCTTCTGGTCACTTCTCTTCCTCGGTCTTGGGGTATGGCTTAAAAAGATGCAAATGAAAACCACCGCACTCACACCCAATATACTCATGATTATCCTATTACTACTTACGATAACCAGCCCTGTTTTCGCCACCACCACCTACCTCACTACTACCACAGAACGATGGGATCCCATACCCAAAGAACCCATCGGCACACCCAACGGCTACAACCCTGGACGAGTCACCTGGGGATGGAACGCCAACGCCACCGAAGAACAACTTACCGGCTACTGGTGGGAAGACCACAACAACAACCAAACCATAATTGATCACATGCTATCAACCGGAATACAACGACTCGCGGGAACAAACGATATCTATCAAGCATGGGGCCACCTCTTTACCTACTTCAACCAAGAACACGGACATGGCACCGTAGGCTACCAAACCGGTGAAAAAATCGCCATCAAAATCAATCTCAACAACTGCGGATCCTACACCAGCCAGGACAACGACCGCGACGCCAGCCCACACGTCATAAAAGCACTCCTCCGACAACTCATCAACATACTCCATGTTAACCAAGACGACATCACCATCTATGACGCCTCACGACCTATGGAAAACTGGTTCTACAACCGCGTATACTATGAAACATACCCCGCAGATCCCCTCATCCCTGAATTCCCTAACGTACACTACGTCGACAATAGCGGTGGAGCAACAGGCAGAGAACAAGTCATCGCAAGCTCAGTACGAGTGTATTTCGCCGCTGGTAGCTGCGCCTACCGAACCCTTCCAACCTGCGTCGCAGATGCAGATTATCTCATAAACATGCCCTTACTCAAACGACATCCTATCAACACCGGAGTTACCCTCTCAGGAAAAAACTTCTTCGGCACCTGGATGGAATCAGTATCTGCCATCCATGACTACCATATCTCCGGACTCACCGTCGGCAATCCGACACCACAAACCGAACTCTTCGCCCATGAACATATCGGTGGAAAAACCGTTATCTACATCGGAGATGGCCTCTACGCCACACCCAACGACCACCAGATCATCGGAAAATTCAATATGTACCCCTTCAACAACGACTGGACAAACAGCCTCTTCCTCTCACAAGACCCCGTCGCACTCGACTCTGTTATGTACGACTTCCTCCACACCGAAGGCACCAACCCTATAGAAGGATCACAAAACTATCTCCACCAATCCGCAGATCCTATACCCAACTTCTACGACCCTGAAAACGATGGCATCTACCTCTCAGAAAGTCTCGGTGTCCACGAACACTGGGACACCAACGAAAATATTTTCTTACCAGTACGATACTCTGGACCCACAAATAACGGCATCGACTACATCACCTATAAAGAAGAAGCCCTCACCGCAGAAGCAAATGGACCATATGAAGGAGACATTGGTCAAAACATCCAATTCTATGGAAACGTAACCGGCGGAACACCACCCTATACCTGGTATTGGAATTTTGGTAATAGCAACTATTCAACCCAACAAAACCCTCTATATGGCTATACCCAAGCCGATGAATATACCATAACCCTAACCGTCACCGACGATCATGGATTACAAGGAACCGATATCACCAGCGCAACCATCCATGGACCACAATTACATATCAACCCTATAAAAAGCAGTTTATTCAAAATAGCCACCTCTATCACCAATGAAGGAGCAGACGCATATGGAATCAACTGGAAAATAACCCTTATCGGCGGCGCATTTACCGGAACCATCACCGAAGGACTCAATCTTACCATACCCACCCATGAAACAATAACCATCACATCCAAAACGATCCTCGGATTTGGACCAACACAGGTAACCATAGAAACCTGGATAGAAAATACCCCATCAACATTACGGCAACAAAAAGGATTCGTCTTCCTATTTTTTATCTACATTACGCCTGGCGGTGGCTAAATAATTCAATCCCTCTTTTTTATCCCAGGGAAAACATTTAAACAACAAGTACCCATATCATATCACTTTGGGAGGTATACGATCATATGAAAAACAAACTATTTGGAATTGTAATTTGTACGCTATTGATAACCGTAACAATCCTACCAACTGTCGGAAGTATCACCTACAACACATCTATCTCAGCCAGAGGGAGTTGGTCAGAACTCATAAAACTCACTGCCTCTGATGGATCAGGAAATGACCGCTTCGGAAACGCGGTTGATATCGATACCTATGATGCAATAGTTGGCACATATTTTGATGATGTCAGTAGTCAAACAAATGCCGGCTCAGCCTACATATTTACCTACAGCGGCTCAAGCTGGGCACAACAAGCAAAACTCACTGCCGCAGATGCACAAACCGATGACGAATTCGGTATCTCCGTTTCCATATCTGGCGATTATGCAATTGTCGGCTCACATCACGATGATGATTCAGGAGCGAATTCCGGCTCGGCCTACATCTTCTACCGCACAGGTACCATATGGTCACAACAAGCTAAACTAACTGCAGCAGATGCCGCAACTGGTGACCAATTCGGCAAATCCGTAGCAATAGATGGCGAATATGCCATTGTTGGGGCACCAGGAAAAAGCAGCAATCAGGGATTCTCCTATATCTTTAAACGATCAGGAACCACCTGGACACAACAAACAAAAATCGGAGCCACGGGAAGCGCCGAACTCGGCTATTCCGTTAATATCAACATGCCCTATGTCATCATGGGCGCCTATGGAACCACCAGCAATACCGGCACTGCTTATATCTACGAACTCGAAGGATCATCCTGGATGGGCAAAGGCACATTAACCGCCTCAGACGGCCAAATCAATGATCTATTCGGCACTTCAGTAGCAATCAATAACAACTATGCAGTATGTGGTGCCCCCGGACACGATCTATCCTCAGGAAGTGAAGGCGCTACCTACATCTTTGAAAAACCAGTATCTGGCTGGACAACCATGACAGAAACACAAAAAATTACTGCAAGTGATCCCGAAGGCGCAGACGGCTTCGGAAAAAGCGTCTCTATAGCAGAGACACACATCCTCATCTCTTCACCAGATGATGACGACGGAGGACTCTCATCAGGATCAGCCTACATATTCTACCGAGGAACAACCACGTGGACACAACAAACAAAACTCACCGCATCTGATGCTACAAATCAGGACTATTTTGGCTGGGGCGTCGCAATCACTACTAATTTTGCGCTCATAGGTGCCTATGCAGAAGACAATGGAAATGGCGTAGACGCCGGCTCAGCCTACATATTTGAATGGACCAATCAACCACCTAACACACCAACCATAACAGGAACAACCAATGGAAAAGCAGGTGTCGAATACGACTATACCTTTACCACAACAGACCCCGATGACGATGAGGTATACTATTGGATAACCTGGGGTGATGGCTGCCCCGCAGTTGAATGGATAG
>JAHJFH010000350.1 GCA_018824925.1 Thermoplasmatota archaeon | reverse complement strand
CTTTGGAAATTTCTTTGTCATCGTTACTTTGGTTACTTTTTATTTTAATTTCATTAATGAAGAGTTTATTTTTGGATATTCGATAGTAAACCGGGTGAAGTCCTTGCAGATTCTCAAAAATGTGTTCGATTTCAGGTGCTATGTTTGCATCGATATGGGCGATTAAGCCAAGGACTAAGGGAATATCACTTTGGTTTCTCATTGTTGGTCTCTCTTTATGTTTTATTAATATTGAATTTTCTTATCATGGTTATAATGAATTAATTTCAATTTTTTGCTCATAATTTTTCAGATGAGATTGTGAAATATATAAGAAGAAATCCCTCAATATATTCGTAAGTAGTTTTAATTCACTGAAAATAATTTTATTCAGATGTCCTATCAATCTAATAACTTTTGATGTTTCATTTTGTGGGGTCATACTCTTCATTTTCCTTATTTTTTTTAGCAATTTCTTCTAAAAGTATTGGTATCATTTTGGGGGAATCGATTGGGAGTTGGGGACAAAAACGTGAGTGAAATTTTTGTAGTGCTTTATTTGGAGAAATCATAATGCGTTTCCTTTATCTTATATATCTTTTTGTATATGAATTTGCATATATATAAGGTTTTTCAATAAAATGCAAGGATCTTAATTTATGATAGTTCAAGGTCCCGAATAACAAACAAAATTTTACAATGATTAATTAAAATCAGAAGAGGGATGTTTATAATTTTTAAGTAGAGAAATTGTAATTGTCATCAATAGGAAAAGCGTATATAATTGGTTTAATTACTTGTCAACCTATGTGAAACTCATTATTTCTTAATATCTTTTTGTTGCTTTTTTGCCCACTCTGTTGCCATTACATTCATCATCTGCATCATAAACTCTTTATTTTCGTACATCAGTTGTAGATTAAAACCAAGTTTTTGTGCCTCATTTTTTTGCTTGTCAAATTCAATCATATTCTTTTCATCAAGGCCTAGAGAACATTGACTACAAAATTTAGCTGCTGGGTCATTCCTAGTTTTACATCTTGGGCAATCAATTGGTTTAAATTTCTCCCGTTTTTCATCTTTATCTATAAGACCATACATTGAGAGTATTGCATTATCAACATCTTTCCCAGATAAATGAACATAAGTCGCGGCCTGAGTGGATCCCTGTACCCATCCCATATAGGCACAGAGTTGTGACTCGGTTAATTGAAGAGCTAATTCTGTTGCTCGGGAATGTCTGAAATGATGGGGGTTCATAGGTTTTGAAATAGCGGCTTTCTCTCCAGTTTCTTTCAGCAATCGGTTAATATGGCGGTACTCTAGTTTTTTACCCCGTTGTGGTTGCCATAATCCACAGAGTAAAAAAGATTCCTTATTGTTTTTATCAGGGTGTTCTAATAACCAATTACTTATTGCTGGTGCACTAGCGATTATCCGTATTTTTCGAGCCCCTGTTTTTCCAAAAAGAGTAAGATGTGCTCCGTATTGATCAAAATCCACATCCTTTATCTTAAGATCGATAAGTTCCCCTATTCGTGCCCCAGTTTCATAGAGTAATAGTACCAAACAACGATCACGTAAATTATTGGTGTTATTAGCAAGTTCCTTAGCATCATCCATAGTAATAAGTTGTTTTGGTAGCTCATGGCGGCCATTCTGTTTTTTAGGAATGATCCAAGATACTTCCTTGGGATATTGTCGTCTCTCAAATTCTTGACCCTGTTCTTCCTTTACCCATTTCATAAAGCGTTTTAAAATAACTAGATAATCATGTTTAGTCCAATCAGCATAACTACTGTTATTAATCTCAGATGCTAATTTAATCATGTCCTGTTTGGTAGCATCAGTATATTCTTTATCGAGCATCCGAGTTATTTTAGAAAGAATATAGAGGTATTTTACCTGTCGTGCTTTGCTAAGACCTTGTGCCGCTTGAAATTCGTTGAATTGTTTTATCATGTGTTTGTTTGTGCCACTGGTAGTGATATTGTCAATATTTGCAATGGCCTTTTCCACATCATAATGTTTCCAGGTCATAATAAAAAGAATAGTAAATCAACTATAAATAATTTGGGGAAGTGGTACTCTTGGTACTTAAGCCGCTGGAGGGAATTGAACCCTCGACCTATTCCTTACCAAGGAATCGCTATACCTCTAAGCCACAGCGGCATATGGTTGTATTCCCCTGAATATAAAGGGGTTATATTTTATTTTTCATAAACCATGCTACCTAATTTATCAATTATCATTACAGAATAACAATTTATATATTACGTAATCAATATTATATATGTAAATAAAAAATATTAGCATATTATCCTGGGGGAACCTATGCATAAGAAAACCATTGGGTTAACAATACTTATTCTGCTTTTCCTATCAACAATAAATAGCGCTGCCATGATTACCAAACCACAACATCAGGATCAATCAGAGTCAATTGAATACAAATCCATCGACATCGCAACCAATCTACCTTCATCATTCAGCTGGCGGGACATCAATGGCGTAGATTTTACCACCCCGATACGCAATCAAGCACCTTTTCCCAGCTGTGAAACCTTCGCGATTACCGCAGCTGTTGAGACCATGGTACAATATGCTGTTGGATATCCCTTCGGCTGTGATCTTTCAGAAGCACATCTTTACTTTTACAGTGGCGGAAACACCGACTGGGGCTCATTTCCTGAAAACGACACCCAGTTTCTTAAAGACTATGGTATCCCAGATGAAGCCTGTTGGCCCTACCCAAAAAAGGTCATGCAATACCCCTTAAATACTACCAGCCCCGACTGGCAAAACCGCACCGTAAAAATCACCAACTGGACCTATCTTCCTGAGGATCCAGAGGCCATAAAAATCGCCTTAGTCACCAACGGACCGGTACCCACCTATTTTGTCGTTTACGATGACTTTATCCAATATAAAAAAGGTATCTACCGCCATCGATGGGGCGACCTCAGAGGCATCCATTACGTCTGCATCGTCGGCTATAACGACGATCCCGGGTATTGGATCGTCAAAAACAGCTGGGGGAAAAAATACCAAGATGAAGGCTGGTTTAACATCAAATACGGGGAATGCAGCATCGAAAAAAAATCATTTTACCTCACCGGCGTCTATGGACAATTCCCCATTATCTATGTCGATGATGACAACACCCAGGGGCCATGGAATGGAACACAAGAACACCCCTATCAAACCATACAAGACGGCATCCACCATGCATATGAAGGCTGGACTATCTATGTCTATAATGGTACCTACAATGAACATGTCATCATCAACAAAACCATCAATCTTGATGGAGAAAACCCGCAGACCACCATCATAGATGCTGAGGGTACCGGCCATTGTGTAGTTATATCAGCACCCTCGGTGCGAGTATCAGGGTTCACTATTCAAAATAGTGGAACTGAACCCTTTGACGCTGGTATCAAAACACTATCACTCAACTCAAATGTCACCATACAAAACAACATCATACAAAACAACACCCTTGGTATCTTCCTCAACTATGCATATGCACAATCCGGTAATATCGTTAAAGACAACCTCATCCATAATAACATAGATGGCCTCTATATCCATTGGGCAAATAACAACCAAATCACCAATAATATAATCATATATAACCACGATGATGGTATTGAATTTGAGGCTACACAAACCTCACATATTATAGGCAACCGTATAGAGCACAATGGAGATTATGGCCTGTTTTTACACTCTGGTTCACATAAAAACACAATTCAACGCAATGACTTTATCGACAACACACGCCATGCCGCATTTGATGGATCCATACGCAATAAATGGAGCAGGAATCACTGGAGTGGTTCACTACGTATCCTCGTCAAACCCATCAGAGGAAAACTCGATGTCTATAATTTTCCCTGGATTGATTATGATTTTTTTCCCGCACTGAAACCCCATTATTCCTAAAAAACGGGGTTAACCCATACCTATTTTTATATCCCAAACCATTGCGCTACCATAATGAACTATATCAAATCAACAGATTTACCTGACGTTCAGGCACGAATTTCACCTGCACAATTTAAAATAACACGGGTTGGTGTCACTGGCGTAAAAAAACTTGTTCATATTAAACGACCAAATAAAAACTATGTTATTCCCCTAGTTGTAACCATCGATCTTTTTGTCGATCTCCCCGCGAAACAACGCGGTAGCCATATGAGTCGCAACCTAGAACTTATCTCCGAAATCATTGATCAAAACCTCAAACAGCCAGTCTCCGATCTCGAAACATTCTGTGCAAAAACTGCTCTACTGCTTCTCACTAAACATGACTATGCAACATTCTCTGAAATAAAAGCCGAGGCAGACTATTTTGTTGATGTTATCTACCCCAATGGAAAAATCGGGTCAGAACCCTACAAACTTATTGCGGAAGCACGAGCGAAAAAAAATGGAGGGATCAAAAAACTCATTGGTGTAAAAGTCATTGGTATGACAGCATGTCCCTGTGCCATGGAAGTCGTTAAAACCCTCAACACCGGATCGAATACCTTTCCATCCCCAACACATAACCAGCGAAACATTGGCACTCTTATGATAGAAGTCCCTGAAAATGAGACCTCAGTTGATGCTGATGATCTTATTAAAATTGTTGAACAATCGTTCAGCAGCCCAACCTATAGCCTCCTCAAACGACGAGAGGAAGCCGAACTCGTTCTCACCGCCCATAAACAACCAAAGTTCGTTGAAGATGTGGTCAGAGATATCCTCAAACAAGTCCTTAAAACATATCATACGCTTCCTGATGATGTAATCGTAATCGCTCAAAGTGAAAGCGAAGAATCGATTCATAAACATAACGCTTTTGCGGAACGCATCACCACCCTTGGTGAACTCCGCCAATAAAGAAAACCTTTTCTAAATAGATGTTTCTTGGATGAAAAACATTAAGAATCAACCTTGAATATCCTCCCACCAATGACCAAACACCACATCGCAGTCCTCCCTGGTGATGGCGTCGGAAACGACGTCATGGATGCTGCAAGAATCATCCTTGACACCATCAACCTAGATGCAGAATATATCTATGGAGACATTGGCTGGGAATTCTGGAAAACCGAAGGTAACCCTCTTCCCGACCGAACCCTAAAACTTCTTAGAGAAACTGATTGTTGTCTTTTTGGTGCTATTACCTCAAAACCCAATGAGGACGCCCAAAAAGAGCTCAGCCCCCAACTTCAAAACAAGGGGATCACCTACTCAAGTGCTATAGTCAGACTACGACAAGAATTCAATCTGCATACAAACCTCCGCCCCTGCAAAGCCTACCCTGGAAACCCTTTGAACTATCGAGACGATATCGATCTCGTTGTTTTCCGAGAAAATACAGAAGGCCTCTATGCGGGTGTCGAATTTGGCCCACCGATACCACAAACTGTAATCGATGCATTAATGACTCATAAAAAAATGAAAAAATTCTCTACCACTTCACCTGAAGATATGGCAATATCCTGTCGAATATTTACCCGGAAAGCTTGCCAAAATATCGTCACGCAAGCATTCAATTACGCTAAAGACCATGATTATCCAACTGTAACGCTCGTAGAAAAACCTAATGTTATCAGAGAAACCAGTGGTATGATGGTTCAGGAAGCCAGAAAAATCGCTAAAAACTATCCAGGAATTGATCTATGGGAGGTCAACGTTGATGCTATGTGTATGTGGCTGGTAAAAAACCCCCAGGACTATGGCGTTCTTGTTTCCTCAAACATGTTTGGTGATATTATATCTGATCTTGCTGCACAAATTGTTGGCGGCCTTGGTTTTGCTGCTAGTGGAAACATTGGTGATAACTATGCAGTGTTTGAACCAACACATGGATCCGCACCAAAATATGCCGGGCAATACAAAGTCAATCCAACCGCAATGATCAAATCAGTTATGCTGATGCTCGACTGGCTGGGATATAAAAAAGAAGCAATGCGTATTGATCAAGCCATTGCACAGGTCATCAAGGAAGGAACTGTAAAAACCTATGATATGGGTGGTACAAACACCAGCTTAGAGGTCGCAGAGGCAATAGCAAAAGTCTATGAGTCCCTCTAAATTTTTTTTAAAAAAAAATTTTTTTGGTAAGAATTTAAGAAAGAAAAAAGAAGAGGTCAAGCCTCTTTGATTGCACAACAATTATTTTGTTGTGTATGTTTATAGCTCTGTGAGTCCACCGTGGCAGATCGCAAAGATCCAAGTGAATGATCCAAGTGGACCAAAGGTGAGCTGCCGGTCAGGGCCCATGTCGCTAATGCGGCATCGTTTGAGCTTAATGATACCAGTACTCATTTCCATACCGGTTATCTCAGTATAGTGAAGACGGATAGCACGGAAGTAGAGATCGTTTCCCTGCTTTTTGAGGTTACCAATGAATCCACGGATAATAGTCCAACCGAAAATGGAATCAGTGGTCTCAGCGTCTGGTTCACTGTTTACTGCGCCGGCTGCAAGGGGTACTGTAGCAAGCATCAGCATGCAAACGAAAATGCCCATCATTTTCTTTTTCATGATCTTCATAATTTTTTCCCCAAACAACTAATATATCGTATGGTATATAAATGTTTTGATAATTATATCTATATCTTTATAAGCTCGATAAAATTCGAATAAGTCGCTGTAATTTCTCATTAGATTTTTGCATTATATCATTTGCGATATTAACGATTAATGAAATATACTCGTCGGTAACATAT
>JAHJFH010000349.1 GCA_018824925.1 Thermoplasmatota archaeon | reverse complement strand
CCCCACTATCACAATTTCAACCACAAAAACAATCGAAACAACCCTCCAGTTCCCCGAACCACAAATACGTCAACAAGACAATAATTACATAACACTCACACATCCAACCATAAATCAATATCTACAAATCCCTGGAAAACCAAAACTCCCCATACAACCATATCATATCGAACTACCCTTTGGCGCAACAAATATTCAAATCCATGTAACACCATACGTTATAACCCAACAAACACTCCAACACCAAATACTGCCAGCACAAAAACCTCAAATACTTGGCACCACACCAACCACAAATTCATTTGTAAAAGATAGCAAAACCTACTCTATGAACCAACTCTACCCAGACACCTGGTACACCAGCCATATCGGCTGTGGCCTAAACGCAAACAACAAACCCGTCACCCATGTAACCCTCAGTATCTATCCTATTCGCTACAACCCCTATGATAACCAACTGATCTCAACCCATTCTATGGACATCACTATCACCTACACACCACCAGAAACAACCATGTTCCCAGAAAAAACCACCTATAATCTCATAATCATAGCCTCACAAAAATTTGCTGAACCACTCCAAAAACTTGTTGATCATAAAAACAATCATAACATAGCAACAATGTTGAAAACCACAGAAGAAATCCTCAATGAATATACCGGAGTCGACGCCCCAGAACAAATCAAATACTTTATCAAGGATGCCCGAGAAACCTACAACACCACATATTTCTTGTTAATCGGTGGTCTCAAATCACAACTCTACGCACCACCCCGAGACGACCCTAACCAGGGAACCAAAGGATGGTACGTCCCCGTCCGCTATTCAAACCTCTATGATATCTACGAAAACGATCCAACCCATGACCCTGGTTTCCTCTGCGATCTCTACTATGCAGATCTCTACAAAGAAGGCGGGGTTTTTGACACCTGGAACTCAAACAATGATTCTATCATAGCTGCACGAAATTGCCCTGGCTATCCTGATGATAATATCGACCTCTACCCCGATGTTATGCTCGGTCGATTCCCCTGCAGAAACACCTTCGAAGTCAACTCCATCATCAATAAAATCATCACCTATGAAAGCACCCCTGCAGACCCTAGTTGGTTCAACAAAATCGTCGCCATCGCCGGAGATGGACTCCAAGACCAAATCGATCTCAACATCACCTGGGACACCACTACCCTCCCCAACGGTGACTACACAATCTATGCCCAATCAAAAAGCCTTATAACCAACGAATGGGGACCTATCGATAATGTCACCATTACCCTTAATCATGACGCCTCATCCAACATCACCTTCTCAGAAGATGATCACCTCAGAATCACCACCTACCCAATGCCTGCCATCGCAGAAATAACCTCACCCAGTACCGGAGACATTCTCGGCAATACTAATATAGATTTCATACCACGACAAGCCTACATGGGTGAATATTGGGCACGGGTCACCTACCAAAACGGTATCATGCATATCCGTGGAAAATCCTATGACCCCCAACCCTATGGATTCTACACTGACATCAAATGTTGGATCACTAATAACACCGATGGCGTTATATTTACCGACCATCGAAACACCACCCGCGTCTACTTCGACTGTGAATGGACCACCGGAAACCAACCAATGGGTGGTGACCGCGCCGGTGCCTTTTACTACATGCCAGAAAGCTTCGAAAAAATCATGCTCTGGGCATCAAACGGTAATTTCACCAGTCAACAAGATGTAATCGACACACTCAGCAACGGCTGTGGATTTGCCTTCTTCTTCGGCCATGCAAGCCCCAGCACCATGGTTGTCAACCTCCCCGGAATGCCCGGCGGATTCAGTCACTCAGCCATCACAGGATTACAACCACTCAGTCTCACCACACCTATTTTCCCCATGAACAAAATCACAAACACCAACAAACTCCCCATCGTCATGGTAATGGGATGTCACAACAGTCAATTCAACAACACCCTCCTTCGCTCCTTAACCGATCGAACAAACGCTAAAAAAACATGGGTCTATGGATTCCCCAACCCTGAATGCTGGAGCTGGTGGATCACAAAAATACCCAACCGCGGAGCAATCGCCACCATAGGCTGCACAGGTCTCGGACCAGGTGAATTCGACGAAGCCTTCATCCCAGATACCGGTTGTTGGATCTTCCCAGAACTATTCCGCCAATATGGTCAAGAAGGACATACCATCCTTGGTGACATGCATGGACAGACACTCACCTCCTATATCAACACCTTTGGTCAAGTAAACATGATTGATGTTAAAATGGTCCAAGAACTCGCACTCTTCGGCGATCCTAGTATGCAAATCGGCGGCATATCCTAAAACCATCAATGATAGTAATAATAAAAAATGCTCTCCAAATCATCACCAACCTTATACCGAAATGAAGACAAAACAATACGCCAGGTATGACGAATCATCCCATGCTGTTGAAATGCCCGCGCACTAGTAATAACAATATCTGGCAAAACAACCACTTTCCCTTGTCTATGCATCCAATAGGACAATTCAGCATCCTCAAAAATTGGGACCTGTAACACCTCATCATCTTTTTCTAGGTGGTGACGACGGACAAAAAGAGCTCGATCACCAGATAACACCCCCGTGATCTGTGATAACCCATTAATTAATTGATTCCCTATTTTGAGATAGAAACTAGGATTATCAAAGGATAAAGAAAAAGCACCCCCAATAATCTCCCTGTCTTGCATAACATCGATAATTAATTCATCCCAATTCAGGGGTAAAAGGGTATCAGCATGCAAAAAAACCACAACATCACCCTGTGCTATCCTTAACCCTTCAGATAACATATAACCCCGCCCCCTATTCTTTTTAACAATGATCGTCTCATACGAGGTATCAACAGATATTTGCGATCCAATTGACTCATCAACAACATAAATTATTTCAACAGCATGACAGGTTTTGTATAACCGCTGACGAACCTGAAAAAAATTGGGTGGAATCGTACCTACGGGGATAATAACACTGATAACTATTTTTTTTATGTACTACACCTACCGCAAAGCCATAACGAGGCTATTTGAAATACTGATTAAGAAGTCTCATGGTTTCGGATTCCGTAAAACTTGTTGTTTGATTAAGCTGATATAACTTTTTGAGATCTTCGATGGTATCAATATCATACCACATTGGTAATGAAAAAACACTTTTTTGATCATCATGTAGTTTTTGAAGCGTGGTTTCATAAACAGTATTGGTACTCCATTTGATATTTTCAAAAAATCCTGCTGAAAACGTTTCTTTATGCAACCCAAAAAGGTAATATCCTCCATCGGCACTAGGACCGATTACCGCATCATAGTGATTTAATTTTTCTACTGCCTGTGAAATAATTTTAGGTTTGAGATCCGGGCTATCACTCCCGATAACAAGGAGTGTGGTAAAACCCTGGTTGAATCCATCAATAAACCCATTTTTCATGCGCTCCCCTAAAGATTTTCCATTTTGTGGAATATAAACTGATGCGGTAGGAATCCATTGCCGAAACTTTTGTTCATAAATGCTTGGACTAAAGCAAAGAAGAATAGGGAGACGTGTTTTATAAAGCATAGTAACAATATCTGTGACGAAACACTGATATAGGGTAAGAAGAAACACCGGTTCTAAATGTGCTGAAAGCCGACTTTTTACCTGCCCTTTAATGGGATATTTTACAAAGAAAAGAACACCTATTTTTTGGTCAGATTTATGGATGATTGTCATGGATTTTTTCTAGTAATGTTACAAGGTTTTTTTGGCGATTATACGACCACGTCCAACTTTCCCCTGATCCGCGGCTTGAACCCAGAGATTTAGACCTTGATCAGCAGCTTGGAAGAGTTCTTCTCCATAGTTTTTTAGTATTTGATCCTTGAGTTTTGTTCGGAGAATGGTTTGATATTGGTGACAATGCTGGGTAAAGTCTTTGCTGAGATCCTCTTTTTGTTGTATGGTAAACCCTGTTTTTTTGAGGATGGTTTCACAACCATTGAGGGTTTCCATATAGGGGAACGCCATGAAGCTGTTGAGATCAGACCATTCCTGTTCTGACATTGGACCAACCTGCAACCAGTCGGTAAAGGCAATAAGGCCATGTGGTTTTAATACACGGTAGACTTCTGTGATGAGTCTATCTTTATCGGTGATATAGCACCAGGCATCCTGTCCCCAGACAATGTCAAAGGTATGTGATTTAAAGGGGATATCAAGGGCATTGCCAAGTTTGTAGGATATATTGTTGGTGAGACATGTTTGTGTGGTTCGTTTCAGTGCTTCATCAATCATGTGTTGCGTGGCATCCAGACCAGTTACTTTACAACCATAGTGTTGTACCAGCATTCGTGCTGGGCCACCGAGGGCACTACAAATGTCAAGGATGTGGGTGTTTTTGGTAATTGGCAGGTTTTTTGCAAGGGCACGTGTTTCTTGTTCACCGCCAACATGGATTTGTTCACCCATGAGCATTTCCCAGAGTACCCCTACAGGTCCTGAGTAGATGTCATTGACATCTGCGATGGTGAAATCGAGTTTTTTTAATTGAGGTTGTGGCATATATATCATTCTCTTTTAGTTTTAGCTATTTTTTTTTGAATTTTATAACAATTTGGGTCCATAGCACAGGAATCCTGTGTATGGTAAAAGGCTGTGGCTCGGCATCCCCAGCAGACACTGTTATTTTCACAGTCTGAACAGTCTGTTGGAAGATTTTCTTGCTGACGAAGATGAGAAAATAGTAAGGTATCTTTATGGCTATGGATGATTTCTGTGAGAGGCGTGGTATGGATATTACCCACTCCTTTTCTAATAACGGAGCAGGGGGTTACCTCCCCATCAATAGTGACACAGACGATACCACCGCAATAGAATTTGTTGGTATCCATCGATGATATTGAGAGTGTGGTGTTTGGGTAGTTTATGCGATCGCGTGCATTGATAGCATTCTGGATTTCTTGAGGTGTTGGTATCCATTCAGGATGGGTTTCTGCCAACCCTGTCGGACACATTTGGGTTAAACAGGTACGCATACCTTTTTCTGTGAAAAAATAACTGATGGTTTTTTCAGCATCTGTGGCAAGAAGTTTATTGAATGCAATACAGTTTAGCATATGATCAGGAGATTTTCCATAATGTTGAACATTTTCTACTCCTTTGAGGATACGAGCTATTTTATCAGACGGCTTTCCACCATGGAGCTTTTGGTAAATAGTTTCATTAAGAGTATCAAGATGAACCGATATGAAACCACCATAAGAGAGTTCAACCGCTTGTTGAGCGATAAGAGGATCTGCAAGGGGAAGACCACTCGTCCAGATATTGTTGGTCAATCCTTGTCGTTGAGCAGTAGTCATAAGAGATACCCAATCTGGATGGAGTAAAGGATCACCACCCAGCCAATCAATACATTTTACATTCAAATTTGTTGCTGCATCCAGTATCGCATATACATCTTGGATGCTCATATGGCGAAAGGATTGATTTTTTTCTGAAGCATAACAAAAAAAACATCCGCCCTCACAAGCAGTAGTTACCTCAATTTGGATAGAATACACTTTATTTTGGTTAAAATACTCAATTTCGTCTATGTAATTTGGATGAAAACCACCATGTTTATGTATGGATGAATCAGACATACAGGAGAACAAAATAGATGGCTTATTTAGTATTTCCTATTGACTAAACTGATTCATTGCTGTATATTTTTTCTTAAAAATCCCTACAATTGTCGACAAAAATCGTGGATATCTTTAAAAGTGATACCTCTGTTATTTCATCGATCAAAGGGGAAAAAATATGGTTAAAAAAAATGTTAGGCAAATTGGATCAGGTGCAATTATCTGTCTACTACTTTTGGTCATGTTTATACCAACCATGGGATGTGTACCCCATCAGCAAATCGCATCCCTTATGACTGATAATGACCCAATACAGCCCCTATTTACTAAGGAGACTTTTATGATCCCGATGCGGGATGGAATTAATCTTGCAACCGATGTCTATTTACCCGATAATATAACCACTCTACATGGTGCAATCCTGGTTCGCACCCCCTATAACAAAAATGGTACAGGGTTAGGTGCATGGACAGACAAAGGATATTTCGGTATTGTGCAGGATTGTCGAGGTCGTTTCCAATCAGAAGGAATTGATACTATCTTTCGTAATGCTCATACCGACGGCTATGACACACTCGCCTGGATTGGAGATCAAAACTGGTCCAACGGAAAAGTCGCAACCATTGGTGGATCAGCAACGGGTATTGTGCAGTATCTCATGGCAGGAACAAATCCACCAGAACTTACCTGTCAACATATTGGTGCAGCTACAGCTAATTTTCATAAAATTGCCGTCTATCAAGGTGGTCAATTTCGAAAACAAATGATAGAAGGATGGCTCCAAAATCAAGGCAGTACCTACATCCTCCCCGAACTCTGGGCACAAGAAAACTATAGCCTTCAATATTGGACAAACGTTTCACTTGAAGACAACTGGCAGGATATCAATGTACCAGCGACACATATCGGAGGCTGGTATGATTGTTTCTGCCAGGGAATAATTGATGGATTCATGGGATACCAATACCAAGGAGGACCTGGCGCCGCGGGTAAATCAAAACTCATCATGGGCCCATGGACCCATGCTACCTGGGGAACAGCACTCCAGGGTGAACTCATTTATCCCTCAAATGCCATCGATGATTTTACCGAGGATTACTGGACTGACATGCTCAGCCAATACCTCCTGGAAGAATCAACCGCCTATGAAAACCGACCAAATGTCATGTATTATGTCATGGGTGATGTCAATGACAATACCGCCCCGGGTAATGAATGGCGATATACTGATTCATGGCCACCCAACTATGTTGAAAAAGAATGGTATTTCCATGAAGATGGTACCCTCACAACAACCATCCCCGGGAGCACTACACCAATTACCTATACCTATGACCCAAGCAGCCCTGTCCCCACAAAAGGCGGACAAAACCTGTTCTGGCCATCAGGACCATTCAACCAGGCATCAGTAGAAAACCGACAGGACGTCCTTGTTTTTACCACAGACACATTAACAGAACCCTATGAAGCAACCGGACCAATTAAAGCACGATTATACGTATCCTCAGACTGTCCCGACACCGATTTTACCGTCAAACTCACCGATGTCTACCCCAATGGAAAATCCATGCTCATCTGCGATGGCATACTCCGCATGAGAAACAGAAACGGACCAGATCATTGGGAATTCATGCAACCCGATCAAATCTATGAAGTCGAGGTCGATCTTTGGAGCACCTCCTATGTCTGGAACACCGGTCACAAAATACGGGTCGATGTATCATCATCCAACTATCCACGATTTCTCGCCAATCCCAACACCATGGATGGTATAATGCAAAACACCGGCTATAACATCGCCACAAACACACTGTATTTAGATACCACATATCCATCCTGCATAATCCTCCCCGAATATACCGGCAATTATGCACCATTAACACCCACCATAACAGGAACCACAAAAGGCGCAGCAGGCATCACCTACGACTATACTGTTGCAACCAATGATCCTGAAGGCAATTCTGTCTGGTACTACATTGACTGGGGAGATAATACCAATTCCGACTGGCAGGGACCCTATCCCTCAGGAACCCCTCAAAACTTTAGTCACACCTGGAATAAAAAGGGTATTTTTACCATAAAGGTCAAGGCAAAAGATAGCTATAACTCAGAAAGTGTCTGGGGCTCCCTCATCATAAGCATGCCAAAAGCTCAGATATATCGCCCACTCTGGCTACAGATACTTACCTATCTTTTCAATAAAATCATCGACATCTTAGCAAAATAAAAAAAAATTTGGGAGAAGTGGTTAGAACAGCTTAATAACCGGGAGCTCAACCACTTCATTTCCACCCATTTCATCAAAAACTACCACACGAAGCAGTTGTTTTCCAAACCCACGATCAGTCCACTTCCATGAAAATGGTGGATCATTATCAGAAGACAACTTCTTATTATTCACAAAAAATTCAACCCGATTAATACCCACCGTTCCTTCATCAGTTTCAGCAGTAACATCAACAGTTATCGGACCAAACACAATAACCCGCGGAGCTAAAGATGCAATAGGCACTTTAATGATATCAAAAACACTCAATGACCCTACTATAGGCCAATCAATCGCGATAACAATGAGAAAATCATTACAAATATAGATATCATCAGCTGTTGCACCCTTATAATAAAATGGTATCTCAGATTGTACCAAATTGGTGACAGTCACCTCAAAATCGGCATTCGTCCCCTCAACATTATCAAGAACAGTAAAATCAAAGGGATCACTACAACACCCCCACCGGATATACCCTGAGCTACTCATTTTAGCTAAAATCGGGTTATTTGGCAGAAATTCCTCATTAAATGATGATGTAGTCGTCCCAGCAACAATAACCGCATTATCATGCCATAAAATATCAGTACCCCATGCTTTCGTTAGAGCATCATTACAAGAAAACACGGGTTTTCCCTTTTGCAACAAACGACTCGATAAAACCGCACCAGACCCATACTCAAGCAATGCTACAAACAACTGCATATTATACGTATTTTCATATTCTGTCAACTCCCCAGTAACAACATACCCAACATCAGGAACCTCAACAATTGCATAGGCACGAGATATGTAATCCCAATACTGATAACAATTTGCCCATTCTATAGACCCCATATCATCAGTTTTAACCACCAACATATTATTACTCGAAAAACTCAATGCGGATGTACCACTCCCTGCTAAAATATAACCACCATCAGAAGTAACCTGAAAAGAATCAAACAAATCAAAATAACTAACACTACCAACAATTAATGCATCAAATCGTTTTGCCCAATTAATCGAAAAATCACCAGCAACACTCATCAAAACCGCGCTACTATCCCCCGTAGTCCACCCCATATGACCTACAACAACAAACATGGGATTAGAACCCGGACTAAAACGATATAACACATCCTTAAAGACCAGCCCCTGTTCGTAGAAATAATACGCTGCACCCAAAACAGTACCTGCTCCATCTAAAGTCATCAAAAGTCCACGCGGTTCCTGATTACCAGATGCCGACGCTGTTAATCCCGCAATCACAAACCGATCATCAGTTATCGTAGAATAATGATATACCGCGTTTCCTTCATCATCAGCCCAATGATCATACAAATATGACCATACTACACCATCGGATGCATTTACCCGCATCGCAAACACATCACCATCAGTAACACCCTCACCGATAATAACATGCTCATATTGTCCAGGAGCAATCTCCACAGCACAAATATCATTAACCACAATCTGTACATCTCCCGGATCATACCGAATATATCTAATAATATCACCTTTCTCCGTTACTCGAAGTAAAAAAATATCTGGAACTTCAGAATCATAGTAAATATTTCCAGAAATAATATACCCCCTTTCATCGATCGCTAAACCATCAGTGGATTCACTGAAATTATAACCACTATACCCTCGAGCCCAATATTTATTAAATAACAATTCCTGAACAGAATCATCACCAATAGATTCCTCAACACCTCTCAAAGAAATTGCCTGCCGGTCTATATCCGTACAAAAACCTTCTACTATATTAGAACCAAAAACTTCATGATTTCCCATACCACTGAGCGGTGGTACCAATATACCTACAATTAACACTAACACCATTCCGACAATATATATTTTTTTCAACATAGAATATTCCCTCTTTTTTTCGTAATTTACGTTATTTT